>CACZSP010000099.1 GCA_902783905.1 uncultured Ruminococcus sp. | reverse complement strand
GACGGTCTTCCCGGATTGGGAACGACCGCCTTTTCGTAGTTGTCCCACGCCTGCCAGTAGATCATTCCGTATTTGCTGTCTTCGTCACCCGACGATTTTCTGTACTCAAGCAGCCGGGCGCGGAGGCAGGAGGTGATCTCTTCGTATCCGTGCATATCGAAAAAGTTGAATCTTTCGCCGGGGTCTTTTTCAAGATCGAACAGCTGAGTCAGTTTCAGATCCTCCGTACGGTACTCGATAAGCTTGTATCTTCCGTCGCTTATGCCGCGGATGCGGCCCTGGAAGGCAAAGTACAGATCCTTTCTGACGGAGGCGTCCGGGGAGGAGAAGAGCGGAACGAGGCTCTTTCCCTCGACCGACTGCGGGATTCCGATCCCGCAAAGATCGCACAGCGTCGGGAAGACGTCGATAAGGCAGCAGAGGCGGTCGTCCCTGACTCCCGCGGGTATGCCCGGACCGGCCATCACGAGAGGCACGGATACGCTGTGTTCGTAAACGTTCTGCTTTCCCATTAGTCCGTGCTGCCCGACCGCAAGACCGTTGTCGCCCATCAGCACTATGACAGTATCGTCGAGGAAACCTCTTTTTTCAAGCGCGGTGACGATTTCGCCGATCCTTGCGTCGACGTGCGTGATCATCGAATAGTAGTCGGCTATATGCTTTTTAATGCGCTCGGGGCGGCGCGGGTATTCCTCGGTGTTTTCGTCCCTTCCGTCGGCCGCCCAGCCGCAGTTGACGACCGGCATCGGCGAATAGTTGTCGGGGAGCGGTATCCTTTCCGGGTCGTAGATCGCCCTGAATTCCTCGGGCATGGTGCGGGGATCGTGCGGGGCAAGGAAGGAAAGGAAGACGTAAAAAGGTCTGTCCTCGTTGTAATTCTCGATGAAACGGACGGCGTCGCGGCTGAAAAGATCGGTCGAATGAACGCCGGCGTTGATCCTGTCCGCCCTTATCTCGGGAGAAAAGCTGTTTGAATTGAAATTCGGCGTGAATCTTACGAAATGATCGTAATTACCGTCCTTTTTAAAATCGCAGACGGGTACGTTCCAGTGGTCCCACATGCCGCCGAAGAAGATGTCGTCTCCGCTTTCGAATCCGCGTGCGTACGCCTCGGGGCCGTTGTGCCATTTTCCTATCCCGTGCGTGTGATATCCGGCGGAACGGAGGCACTCGGCAACGGTCGTATGCTCCGGAGGGATCGACTGCCCTTCGCCCTGAATGTGGAACAGCGTGCGTCCGGTGTTGATCATCGCGCGGCTCGGCATGCATACGGCGGAAACCGTTCCTCCGGTGATATGAGCGCGGGTGAACGCCGTCCCCCTTTCGCAAAGGGCGTCCATATTCGGAGTACTGATGATATCGTTTCCGAGCGTGTGGATCGTTCCGGCGCGCTGGTCGTCTGTCAGAATTACTATTACGTTAGGTCTGTCTTTCATTCCTTTATTTTCCTTTTCCCTGATGTCAGATCGCGTCGTAGTCCGGGGATATTTCAACCGTTCTTCCGGTCAGTCTCGATTCCTCGGCGGCAAAAGCGATCTTGTGGCTCTCGTAAGACGCCTTGAGACTGTCCCGCAGGCCCGGGGCTTTCCCCTCGAGCAGATCGGCAAAGGCGTGCACGATACCTGTGTCTCCGCCTCCGTGGCCGCCCCTGATCGTCTGATCGGCGACGACGTCGCAGACCTTCAGCTGTTTTGTCTGCTTGGTCAGGAAATCGTATACCGAAAACTCGGGGGAATTCATCGCGGCGGTTATTTCTCCCTTTGTTCCCATTATGCGTATCGATCTTCCCCCGCGGTTGAAGGCGGACATCGTGAAATTCGCGGTAACGCCTCCCTCGAACTCGAGATTCACCGCCTGATGATCGACCACGTTGTTTTGGCACTTGAAGACGCACCGGCCGTATTCCGTCGTGCGCAGTACGCGCTCCACGTCCTCGTCAGTGGGGGAGGGAAGCCTCGTGGCGGCGTTCCTGAACCAGCTGTTTTTCTTGTCGTCGTAATACAGTTTTACTGCGTCATACGGGCATTCGGCGCTGCACGGGCATCCTTCGATGCAGAATTCGGGGGATCCTTCCGGCGCGTTTTCTCTTACGAAATAACTGAGAGAACCGAAGGAACTGACCCGTCGGCAGTGCTTCCCGATCAGCCACTGAAGAATATCCATATCGTGGCAGGACTTCTGCAGGATCATCGGCGAGCTCTTTTCGCTGTTCGCCCAGTTTCCACGAACAAAACTGTGGCTCTGGTGTACGTTGCCGACGCCCTCGGTGTGCTGAATATGCATGACGTCGCCGATCTCTCCGCTGTCGATAACCCGTTTCAGCGCATTGAAAAAGGCGGTGTAACGCAGCACGTGGCAGACGAGGACCTTAACGCCGGTCTTTTCCGCCTCCTCGCAAAGGATGCGGCATTCGTCGGGTACCGGAGATATCGGCTTTTCGAGAAGCAGATCGTATCCCTTTCGTATTGCCGCCAGGGCGGGCGCAAAGTGGTCCCTGTCCATTGTCGCTATAATAGCGGCGTCGGCGCATTTCGGCAGCGCGAGGAGTCCCTTCCAGTCATCGAAGCACATATCCTCCGGGATCCCGTGTTTGTCTCTGATATAGTTGCGCCTTTGAGGCAGCGGCTCGGCGACTCCGACCACCCAAAACCCGCGTCCGGACGCCGCCGCGATATCGGTATAAGTCCTGCCGCGGCTGCCGG
>CACZSP010000098.1 GCA_902783905.1 uncultured Ruminococcus sp. | reverse complement strand
AGCGAGAGGGTGGCGCCGTACGGCGCCGGGGGAGGGTCGCAGAATCAAGGTTTTCTTATAGAAATCGGTTTTTCCGAGCTGATCAGTCTCGCAGTGTTTATCATTGCTCTGGTCGCACTTGTGACGAACAACAGACGTAAGCAAAAAACTAACCGCCTGACAACTTCCAAATCCGGCGGTTAGTTTTTAATTGTCGAAAGGAGGCGATCGTCGCCGGTGTTCCCTTGCTATTATTATGCACTATTCGCCGAAAATGTCAACGGTTTTTCGGATTCAATTTCAGGGTAAAATCATAAGAAAAATAATGAACAAGATAGAGTTGATATTAATAAAAAATTATGATATACTATTAATAACGATTCTAAAAAAATAGGTTAAAATCGCTAATCCAATTATTGAAAGGGGAAAGACGGTAGGTTTTCCGACGTGGAAAAACCGCCGTTTCGGTCTGCCAAATGTCACAAATCTGCGAAGTGCTGAAATACGAAGGCGACAACAGCACCTTCATCTGGAAACATCCGTCCGAAGATTTCAACAGTCTGACCCAGCTCATCGTACATGAATCGCAGGAAGCGATATTTATGATGAACGGGCAGGCGCTCGATCTCTTCGGGCCCGGCCGCTATACTCTTGAAACACAGAACGTCCCGATGATCGGTAAGTTTCTGAACCGCGCGACGGGAGATCAGACTCCGTTTCATTGCGAAGTATATTTCATCAACAAAACGGTCCAGATGGGACTGAAATGGGGGACCGATTCCAAAGTCCGCTATATCGATCCCGACTCGGGTATACCGATAGGTCTCGGCGCGTCCGGAGAAATGAATCTTACCGTGTCCGACAGCCGCAAGCTTCTCGTCAAACTTGTCGGAACGATGAAAGGGATCGCCTGGGAAGACAGAGAAACCGGGTTTACAAGATCCCTTCAGGCGTCGTTCCGCCCGCTCATTTCAATGGCGGTAAAGTCGAACCTTTCACAGGCGATAAAAACCGGAGAATTCGACATTTTTGAGGTCGACGAGCATCTTGAGGAACTGTCAGCGGAACTGCACAAAAAGATCGCGCCGGGTTTCGAGGAATACGGGCTGACGATTCCTCAGTTTTATCTGACGACGGTTGTATTGCCCGAGGACGATCCCAACTTCAGACGTCTGCGCGAACTGCACACGATCACTCTTCAGACGAGAATGATCAGAGCGGAGGCGACGGTACGTAAAACCCGCGCCCAGGCGGAAGCGGAAGTAACGGCGGCAGAGCGTGCGACAGAACTTGAGCGTCAGACGACTCAGACCGAGATCGCCAGACGTGAAGCCGAGAGAAAGATAATCGCGTCACAGGCGGAAGCGGAAGCCACCCGTCAGGCGGGATTTGCAGAAGCGCAGGTCATGCAGGCTCAGGGGATCACAAAAAAGGACTACGTAGAAGCCGAAGTGCAGAAGGCGTACGCCGAGGGCATCGGAAAGATGGGCTCAGCTGGCGGCGGAGGAGGCGGAGGATCGTCTCCCGCGTCGGATATGGTTGGAATGATGGCCGGAATGAAGATGGCCGGCGTTATGATGGGGCAGATGGACGGCGTGTTCGGCGCTCAGCAGCCCGCGCAGCCGGCCTCGCCCCCGCCGGCAGACGACATGGCGTCGTTCAAGGCAAAGGTCGAAAAACTGACCGTTATGAAAGAAGCCGGACTCATCAGCGACGAAGAGTTTGCGCAGATGAAATCCAAACTGCTTGCGGAAATACTTGGATGATCGGAGGACACGGTTATGAAGAAGAATTTTAAGTTTTACGTGTTGATCTGGGCGACCCTGCTCGCGGTGTTCAACCTCCTCTGCTTTATTACGCCGAACGAACTGGCGGGATATAAAAAGATCGACGCGACCTTCTGGGTCTCGTACGCGTTTATCACCCTGGCGTTTATCGGTAACCTTGTCTGTGCGTTTTTCGCGTTTAAAGAAGAGAATCTGAAAAAAAACTTTTACAGACTGCCTCTTGTAACCGTCAGTTTCGCCGGTCTTGTCGTAATGCTGGTATTCGGCTCTGCAATAATGGCGATACCGAACCTTCCGACCTGGATCGGCGCGGTCATATGCATACTTGTCCTTGCCTTCAACGCAATAGCGGTCATCAAAGCGTTCTGGGCAGCCGAAACGGTCGGAAAAATCGATGAAAAGATCAAAACGCAGACAGCGTTCATAAAGGATCTTACCGCCGACGCCGACAGCATTCTCGCGCGTGCCAAAAGCGATCCGGTGAAAGCCGAATGCAAAAAGGTGTACGAGGCCGTCCGCTATTCCGATCCTGCGTCGAACGACGCGCTTTCAGTCGTCGAGGCGAAGATCACTGTAAAAATGGACGAGTTCGCCGACGCTGTCGGCGCCGACGACGCTGAGAAAGCAAAAGAGATCGCGGACGAACTTGTCGTTCTTATCGGCGACAGAAACAACAAGTGCAAACTGCTTAAATAATTCACCCTTTACGTTAAGAGAGATCAGCGATATGGCGTCATATACCTGCCCGGTCTGCGGGGGAAAACTGAATATCAGTATCGTCTCGGAACTTGCGGTATGCGGATCCTGCGGGAACACGTATGAGTGCGACCCGGCGGATATAGCGAAATATCGCACAATATACCGTTCCGCGGAGCGGGCGATGTTGCTGCACACCGAGGCCGGCTATCGCGAAGCGATCGCCGCACTGGAAGCGATCCCGTTCGTCGAAGGATCCGAAAGCCTTTCTCGCGAGTGCGAGCGGCGGCTGAACGAGCTTCAGTCGAACCGGCAGCGCCGGCAGGAAAGCGAGGCGGCATCCGACAGGAAAAATACCGCGCTCGGAGTGGCGCTGCTGATCGCGGCGGCGGTATTCTGCCTCGCGGCTGTGATCGGGGCGGTATATCTTGCCGTATGCGTCGCGAACGGAACGCTTCCGGACTGGGCGGTCCCGGTCGTTATCGCTGCCGCCGTTCTGGCGGCGGTACTCTTTATCGCCGGAAAATTCAAGGGGTAAGATTTGAATACGTGGAAGATCCGGCCACAAAGAAGAGAGTGCAGACGGTCAACAGCGCTCAGTGCACGTCGAAAAACCCATATTGTTTTTGTTGCTTTTTGCAATAGTATTAAGGGATTTCAGAAGACTACATCACTTACAATAGGATAATAACAGATAATGTCCATTTTGAAATGCAAGATCTGCGGCGGGGATATGGAGATATCCGCCGACAGGACTTTCGGCACCTGCGAATACTGCGGCAGCACGATGACGCTGCCGAAAATCGGCGACGACGTGCGCGCCGCCGCGTTCAACCGCGGCAATCATTTCAGACGGGCCGGAGAGTTCGACAAGGCTCTCTCGGTCTATGAAAAAATAGTTGAAGAGAGCCCCAACGACGCCGAGGCTCACTGGTGCTGCGCGCTCTGCCGTTTCGGCATCGAATGGGTGGAGGACCCGTCTACGCTCGAATATCTGCCGACCTGCCACAGGGCGAGTTTCGATCCGTTTACCGAAGACGTCGACTGCAAGGCGGCGATAGAGCTTTCCGACGGTCTGACGAGACGTCAGTATCAGAAGGAATCCGCAAGGATTGCAGATGTTCAAAAGGGGATACTTGCCACTTCTCAGAACGAGGAGCCTTTTGACGTTTTCATTTGTTACAAGGAAACTGACGAAAACGGCAACCGGACAGTAGACAGTACTATTGCCCAGGATATTTACTACCGACTGACGGACGAGGGACTTCGTGTT
>CACZSP010000097.1 GCA_902783905.1 uncultured Ruminococcus sp. | reverse complement strand
GCAAAGGAGGTTTTCCGTCGCTTTTTCATGACCTGAAATCCTTTCTTTTAGTAATTCGTTTCCGGATGATTTGCCGTTAAACTTATTATATTCGCTTTTTTTTCTTTTGTCAAGTCTTAAAACGGGGATATTTTTTAATATTATATAACTTGACACCGCGCCCTGAAGGGAGTATAATTGTATGTGTATAAATTCTTTTATCCTGATGGAGCCTGAAGAATGATCAGATTCGGAACGGGCGGCTGGAGAGCCGTTATCGGAGACGATTTTACGCGTTACAATATCGAGCGCGTGGCGCAGGGTCTGTGCGATATGATATCGGCGGAATTCCCGGAAAAAAAGCGAGTCGTTCTGGGACACGACAGAAGGTTCCTTTCGGAGGACGCCGCGAAATGGATCGCGGGAGTGCTCTGCGCCAACGGTATCCCCGTCGAGTTCATCAGCCGCAGCGCTCCGACGCCGCTGGTGATGTTCAAGGTGAAGGATCAGCGGCTGGACTTCGGAGTCGAGGTCACGGCAAGCCACAACCCGCCGGCCTATAACGGCATAAAGATCGTCGTAAAAGAGGGCAGGGACGCGCCGGTCGCGCTGACCGCGCGCCTTGAAGAATATATTGAAAAGGCGTCGCCGGTGCGGCTTTCTTTCGAGGAGGCGGAAAAGACCGGTCTTGTCGAGATCCCGAAGGCGCCGTTCAACGGATTTCTCGATTCGATCATTTCCAAACTGGATATGGACGCCATCAGAGGGGCCGGCCTGCGCATACTGTTCGACTCGATGCACGGCTCCGGGACCTTCCCGCTGATGACCGTACTCTGCACGGCGAGATGCACGGTGGATATTATCAACTCCAACAAGGACGCATGGTTCGGCGGGAACAACCCCGCCCCGGGATACGCTCAGCTGCGCATGCTCCGCGGCAAGGTCGAGGACGAAAAATACGACCTGGGAATCGCCGTCGACGGAGACGGAGACAGGATCGGAATAGTCGATCCGACCGGCGAGTATCTTTCGGCCAATTCGATCCTCTGCATGCTGTACTGGTATCTGCACGAATACCGCGGATGGCGGGGACCGGTGGTGCGCAATCTTGCCACGACTCACATGCTGGACAGGATCGCCGGGTCCTTCGGGGAGAAATGCTACGAGGTCCCCGTCGGCTTCAAGTACGTCTCGGAAAAGATGGACGAGGTGGACGCCGTCCTCGGAGGCGAGTCGAGCGGAGGCCTTACCGTCCGCGGGCACATCAACGGCAAGGATTCGATCTACGCGGCGTCGCTTTTCGTCGAAATGCTTGCGGCGACCGGAAAAACACCGAAGCAGATCATGGACGGGCTGACCGAAAAATTCGGACGCCACGTGATGGTGGAGGACAATTTCGGATTCAGTTCTGACGACAGGGCGAGAATAGACCGCCTTCTGATGGAGGAAAAAAGACTGCCGGATTTCGGCGGACTGCCGGTTGCCAAGGTCGGTTATACCGACGGATGCAAGGTCACTTTCGAGGACGACAGCTTCGTAATCTGCCGTTTTTCGGGCACCGAGCCGCTGCTCCGCATTTTCGCCGAGGCGGAAAGCGAAGAGAAAGCGAAGTTTCTGGTTAAATGCATGAAGGAATTCTGCGCGGGATAACGCGGGGGGAAACGTAAAATGATCAGTGAAAAGAACGCCGTAAAGGCGGAAATGCTTTCGAGACTCCTCGAACTGAAGGACTATCCCGCGGTAAAGGAACTGATCCGGGGCGAGCTGGCTCCGGACGTTGCCGAAATACTCGGACAGATACCCGAAAAACAGCTTCCGGTAATATTCAGGCTGCTCGGGAAGGAGACCGCGGCCGAAATATTCGTCGAGATGTCTCCCGAAGCAAAAGAATACCTGATAGATTCGTTCACCGACAGCGAGCTGCGCGGCGTTTTCGAGGAGATGTTCATAGACGACGCCGTCGACACGATAGAGGAGATGCCGGCGAACGTCGTTAAAAGGATAATCAACCAGGCCGATCCCGAGACGAGAAAGCTCGTAAACGACATACTCAAGTATCCCGCGGACAGCGCCGGGACGATCATGACGGTCGAGTACGTAAGTCTGAAAAAGGACTGGACGGTGAAGGAGTGCTTCGACCGGATCCGCCGCGAGGCGCTCGACAAGGAGACGGTATACAACTGCTACGTGACCGATCAGACGCGGATGCTCATCGGCTGCGTTTCGGTCAGGACCCTCCTGCTTGCCGAACCCGACACGCGGCTGGAAAGCATCATGGACACGCGGGTCGTATCCGTCAACACGCATACCGACAGGGAAGAGGTCGCCTCGATCATTTCGAAATACGACCTGTCGGCAGTTCCCGTCACCGACAGCGACGGGCGCATAGTCGGTATCATCACGGTCGACGACGTGATCGACGTCATCAAGAAGGAGACCGACGAGGACATCGCGAAGATGGCCGCCGTCACACCCGACGACGAACCCTACCTTTCCCAGAGCGTCTTCACTATATGGAAAAACCGCATACCGTGGCTTCTGATCATGATGGTTTCGGCGACATTTACCGGGCTGATCATCAACACCTACGAGTCGACGCTGAACGCCCTGAGCACTCTTCTGTTCGCCTGCGTTCCGATGCTTATGGACACCGGAGGAAACGCCGGAAGCCAGGCGTCGGTCACGATAATCCGCTCGCTTGCCGTAGACGAGGTCAGACCGGCAGACGTGCTGAGGGTCGTCTGGAAGGAATTCAGGGTTTCGATCATGCTTGCCGCCTGCGTGTCGCTCGCCTGCTTTGCCAAGCTTCAGCTGATCGACAGGCTGCTGTTCGGATACCCGTATACCGTTATTCTTTCCCTCGTCGTTGCGTCGGCGATGTTCCTGACGATAGTCATAGCAAAGGCGGTTGGCGGAACGCTTCCGCTCGCCGCGAAAAAGATCGGGCTCGACCCCGCCGTCGTGGCAAGTCCTTTTATCACGACGATAGTCGACGCCCTGTCTCTCATCCTTTTCTGCAACATCGCGGTAGCGGTGCTGTCATAATGAATCATTACGAATCACAGTAAAACGGAGGTCTGTAGAATGTTGAAAAAAAGCTTTTCACTTCTGGTTGCCGTAATAATGATCGCCACGGCCATGGCCGTTCTGATCCCGGCGGGAGTATCCGCGGACGAGGCCGCAAAACAGCTTCCCGCAAACGCCGTTTACGTCGATCAGACGCTCACCGGAGGCACGGTCGAATTTGTATTCGGCGGGGAAAAATACAAAGCCGATTACGGCGTCAACGCTTTTGCCAAGGTCAGCGAGGCGGCTGCCGCCGTCGCCGCCGATGGCGAGATATGGCTCGCTCCCGGGACCTACTCGGAAGGAGTCACCTTTACGAAAAACGTGACAATACTCGGTCCGAAAGCCGGGATCGATCCCAACGTGCGCGGTGCGACGGTTGACGACGACTGGACGCTGAACCCCGAAAGAGGAGAGGGCGAGGCGGTGCTTACCACCAGCTGGCACATGGGCGTCAACGCCGGGTCCAATCAGGTATATGAAGCCGACAGGATAACCGTCGACGGGCTTGCGGTCAGCGGCGCCGGTATGTTCCGTTCAAATTACGGAAAAGCCGGAAAGATCACCCTGACGATCAAGAACATATACGTTTACGGGTATACCACCAAAAACAACGGGCCCTTCTATTCGATGTCCTACTATCCCACCGATTTCGCAAACGATTACAGAAGATATCTCACTCTTGAAAACGTGAGAGTCGAGGGACTTACCGACGCCACGCTGGTCCACACCACCTGCGACACGTACGACATCAAGGGCGTCTATATCGATTCGGCCAGCAATTCGAAACTCCTCCAGACTCTTACCTTCGCCGGCCTCGGAACGACCGATCCCGCCGAGGTGAAGATCTCCGACTGCCGCTTCTGCCAGAAGGCGTCGCCCGTCATCAACCTCGACATGTCGGCGAACGCGGGAGGCAAGCCGTTCAATTCCCAGCTGTCCAAGAGATCGAAAGTCACAGTGACGATCGAAGACTGCGTCTTTTCGGCAAACGCCGGAGGTCAGTCGAGCGAGGATATTGCGATTTCAAAGAACGTGAGCACCGATAACGTGGAAGTCATTGTGAGAAACAACACCTATCTTCCGAGAAGCGCCGGAAACGAGCAGCCGACGGATGAAAAACTGATATTCAAAAACGACGAACTGAGATTCTTCGGACGTACCTACGAAAAGAACGGCGCGACCTGGTTCAACTGGTGCGCCTCCGGATTTGAATTCCGGTTCAAGGGCAGCGGAGCCACGGCGAAGATACGTTCCAGCGCTCCCGGCGGAACGAATAACGCATATATCAAGATCTACGTCGACGGAGAAGAGGAAGGCAGGAGCGTCGAGCTTGCCGCCGCCTCGCAGAACGTCGTCCTTGCCGAAAATCTTGATCCGGCAAAGGAGCATACCGTAAGAGTCGTCAAGCGGACCAATTCCCGCTCATCGTCGGCCGGACTTGAGTCTGTCTGGCTCAAGGACGGAGAAAAACTCGCTCCTCCCGCCGATCCCGGAAGGCTGATAGAATTCATCGGCGACTCGCTGACGGTCGGATACGCTTCCATCGCAGACGTCGTCGGCAACACCGCCTGGTCGACTGCCGGCGAGGACTGCACCAAGACCTACGCCAAGACGGTCGCCGACGCCTTCGGAGCCGATTACGACGTCATCGCCGTTTCGGGACGCGGTATCGTCAACAACTACGGCGGCTCCACCGAGCTGCTGATGCCCGTCCTTTATCTCGGACTCGACGAGTACAACAATCCGGGCGTCGCCCACGACTTCAAGAGACAGCCCGACGTCATCGTGGTCAATATGGGTACCAACGACGCCTCGGCGGGTGTTTCCGACAAGGTGTTCACCGAAAAATTCGAGGAATTCCTGCGCAGCATAAGAAAGAACAATCCGAACGCCGAGATAATCGTCGCCTACGGTCTTACCAACCAGACGTACATCAAGAGCATGGAAAACACCGTCGTCAAGCTCAATGAAGAAGGCGACGCGAAATTCAGCTTCCTGAAAATCCAGGGGCTCAAGAGCAAATTCCTGGCTCTCGGACATCCTCTTGCCGCCGGATACGAGGCGTCCGCCGCGGATCTGATCGATCTTATCTCGTCGAAGACCTCGCTGGGATGGGGCGAGACCGCCGACACGACCGCAGAGCAGACCGAAGAGCAGACTGATCCTGTCGCCACCGAACCGGAAACCTCCGCCGTCACGACTCCCGTTACCACAGGTGCTCCGGAAAAGAAGGGATGCGGTTCCTCGGTTTCGGCTGCAGCCGCGATCCTGACGGCTTCCGCAGCGGCATTCTGCGCAAAACGCGGAAAAAAACGTCATAATCGCTGACGATCCTTCGGGGCGCCGGAAAACCGTCCGTTTTCCGACGCCCCTGATTTCACACTTTGAATTTACTGAAAAGGAACCGTAAAAATGTTTTCTCCGAGACATATCCTGTATCTTTCGCTGGCTGCAGCCGCCTGCGCGGCGCTTACGCTCTTATTGCGAAAGAGAAGCCTTTCATTCTGGATCAATCTTCTTCTCGGCGTCGGCATCGTATCCGAAACGGTAAAGGTGTTTTCGTATATAATCGCAAATGAGGAGACTCTCGGCGGGTATCTGCCGAAAACAGACCTGCCGTTTCATCTCTGCTCGATACAGCTGATTTTTTTCGCGATACTGAAGTTTTCTTCTAACGAAAAGCTGAAAAGACTGATCATGGCTTTCATGATCCCGTCATGTCTCGTAGGGGGCGCCGCGGCGCTGCTTATCCCTACGGCTTCGTCTCTTGCGATGCCTGCGATCAGCATCCAGTATTTTTCCTATCACGCCGCCATCATTGCTTTTGCGATCCATCTGATGACGTCCGGCCGCATTGATTGGACGGTTAAGGATTATCTTCACTCGCTGTATATGCTGGGCTTTCTTGCCTTTGCGGCTATCTATCTCAATTCGATATGCTACGAGCTTCTGTCTCTTTCCGAAGCCGGCGCGGAGTTTGCCGGAAGGGTGAACTTTATGTACGTCGTCGATCCTCCGGTGTCCGGGCTGCCTTTTCTCAACGAGGACCACGGGTGGCTTGTATATATAGTCCACTACGCTGCGACGGCGGTGACCGCTGTTACGCTCTGCTATCTGCCGGTGCTGCTGAAGAAAAAGAAAAAAGCATCGGGGGAGGAATAAAAAAAGTTCTTCACATTTATATACGTATGATAAAAAAGATATTCAGGTTATCGTGTTTTTAGACAATGATTGTTACCCGTATGGGGCTGTTTAAAAAAATTGACTTTTTAAACAGCCCCATACCGGTGGGCTTCAATATCCTTGTCTGAATCAGCCAAACACACGATATTATGAAGAAGCATAAAAACAGCGGGACGCACGGATGCCTTGACGGTATCGTGCGTTCCGCTGTTTGCGCGTTGTGCGGTTTATTTCTTCGAAAAACCTATCGCGGAGCGGACGGCGCGGTGCCATCCGTCCACGGCCGTGCGCCTTTCGTATTCGCCGCACGAGGGGGTGAATTCGGCGTCTATGCGGCGCCGTTTTTCAATTTCGTCGGTAGAAGATATCACGCCGGTCGCAAGTCCTGCAAGGAAGGCGGCTCCGAGAGCGGTCGTTTCAACGCAGGAGGGACGGACGATCCTCTTTCCGAGAAGATCCGCCTGGATCTGCAGAAGAAGGCCGTTTGCCGACGCGCCTCCGTCCACGTTGAGGAAGGGAATGTCGGTCCCCGATTCCTTCTGCATCAGATCGATCACGTCGACCGTCTGATAAGCCATCGATTCAAGTACCGATCTGACCAGATGCGCCCTCGTCGTTCCGCGGGTGAGTCCGAAAACGCTTCCGCGGCAGTAGGGGTTCCACCAGGGGGCGGCAAGTCCGACGAAGGCCGGAACGAAATAGACGCCGCCCGAGTTTTCAACGCTACGGGCTATCTCTTCGGTCTCGGCGGCGCTCGAGATCAGTCCGAGACCGTCGCGCAGCCACTGAACTGCGGCGCCGCAGATGAATACCGATCCTTCGAGAGCGTAACTGACCTTTCCGTCAAGTCCCCACGCGACGGTGGTGATCAGTCCGTTGTCGGAATAAACGGGCTTGTCTCCGGTGTTCATCAGAAGAAATCCGCCGGTGCCGTAGGTGTTCTTCACGCTTCCGGGAGCGAAGCAGCACTGTCCGAAAAGCGCCGCCTGCTGGTCTCCGGCGACTCCTGCGACGGGTATCGGAGAACCGAAAAGCGAAGAGTCGGTCATTCCGAAAACGGTGGAGGAGGGAAGGGGGATGGGAAGAATGCTTTCGGGAATATCGAGCATCCGGAGAAGGTCGGGATCCCAGCGAAGGGTGTTGATATTGAAAAGCATCGTCCGGGAGGCGTTCGAATAATCGGTGGCGTGGACCTTTCTTCCCGTGAGGTTGTAGATCAGCCAGCTGTCGACGGTCCCGAAGCAGAGCTCACCGCGGTCGGCGCGTTCGCGCGCTCCCGGGACGTTTTCAAGTATCCAGCGCAGTTTGGTGCCTGAAAAATAGGGGTCGATAAGCAGTCCGGTCTTTTTGCGGATGAATTCGGTAAGTCCCTGGCGGCGGAGTCCGTCGCAGAACTCCGCGGTCCTGCGGCACTGCCAGACGATGGCGTTGCAAACCGGCTCTCCGGTCTTTCTGTCCCAGACTACCGTTGTCTCACGCTGATTGGTGATTCCGATACCCGCGACGTCGGACGCCTGTATGCCCGCTTTTTCGATCGCTCTGCGCGCGACGGCAAGCTGGCTCTCCCAGATCTCCTTCGCGTCGTGCTCCACCCAGCCCTCCTTCGGGAAGATCTGGGTAAACTCCTTTTGAGCGACCGAGACCGGCTTGCCGTCGGTCGTGAAAACTATCGATCTCGAGCTTGTCGTGCCCTGGTCGAGGGCGAGGATATATTTTTCCATGCATAATTTCTCCTTGTCAGTCAGATAAGGGAATACCGCACGATCCGCCCAAAAACGGCAGCCGATCGTGCGGTAACCCTTTCATTCGATTCAGCGAATGTCGACGGTGACTCTTTTTCCGGTCCCGGCGGCAGCCGCTTTCACCACGGTGCGGATCGCCTTGGCGATCTTCCCGTGCTTGCCGATGATCATGCCCATCTCGTCGGCGGCGACCGAAAGGACGAATCTGATCTCGTCCCCTTCCTCGGTGCGTGCGATCTTGACTTCATCGGGCGTGTCGACTATTGAGCGGACGATATCGGTCAGGATTTTTTCGGGATCCATTCAGTACATCCCCCGTATTATTCGGTGACGCCGGCTTTTTTGAGCAGAGCCTTGACCGTTTCGGTGGGCTGAGCGCCGTTGGCGATCCACTGTTTCGCTTTTTCGACGTCGAATTTCACTTCTCCGCCGTTCAGGGGATTGTAGTATCCCACCTGATCGATGAAGTCGTTTCTCGGCGAACGCTGATCGGCGATGACGACGCGATAGAAGGGCTGCTTCTTTGCGCCGAATCTCGAAAGTCTCATTCTTACCATGGTTTTTTCTCCTTTATGATGTATTTTATTTTTTTCTGTCTTAAAACGGGAACCCGGACCTGCGTCCGAATTTTCCTTTTTTACCCGAAGAGAACTGTTTCATCATCTTCTTCGTCTGCTCGAACTGGCGGAGCAGCCGGTTGACGTCCTCGACTGAGGTGCCGCTGCCGGCGGCGATCCTGCGCTTCCGGGAGGAGTTTATGATATCCGGCTTTACGCGTTCGCGCGGAGTCATCGATTTAATGATCGCCTCGGTACGGCCCAGCGCTTTTTCGTCGATGGAGGCGCCCTTCAGAGCCGACGCGTTCATCCCGGGGATCATGCCGATGAGCTGGTCGAGGTTTCCCATGCCGCGTATCTGCGCGAACTGCTCGAGATAATCGTCGAGAGTGAATGTCTGCTCGCGCATCTTGCGCTCGAGTTCCGCGGCCTGCTTTTCATCGTACATCTGCTCGGCTTTTTCGATAAGCGAGAGAACGTCTCCCATACCGAGTATGCGCGACGCCATGCGGTCGGGGTAAAAGGGTTCGATGGCGTCAATTTTTTCTCCGGTGCCGACGAATTTGATGGGCTTGCCGGTGACGTATCTGACGGACAGAGCGGCGCCTCCGCGCGTGTCTCCGTCAAGCTTGGTCAGTATGACGCCGGTGATATCGAGCAGTTCGTTGAACTTTTCCGCGACGTTTACGGCGTCCTGACCGATCATGGCGTCGACGGTGAGAAGAATCTCGCCCGGGGCGGTCTTTTCCTTGATCTGACGGAGCTCGTCCATGAGCTCCTCGTCGATATGCAGGCGGCCCGCCGTGTCGATGAAGACCATGTCGAGGAAATTGTCGCGGGCGTATTTGAGTCCGTCTGCGGCAATCTTTACCGGGGACACGTCCGTCCCTTCCGAAAACACGGGAATTCCCGTCTGTTCACCGAGGACCTCCAGCTGTTTTATCGCGGCGGGGCGGTAGACGTCGCAGGCGACGAGAAGCGGGCGCTTTCCCTGCTTTTTGTACATCGCGGCAAGTTTGGCGGCGTGGGTGGTCTTTCCGGCACCCTGAAGTCCGCACATCATTATTACGGTCGGCGGGGAGGAGGAGATGGTCAGCTTCGCCTGGGTGGTACCCATGATCGAGGTGAGCTCCTCGTTGACTATCTTCACTATCTGCTGAGCGGGGAGGAGGGATTCGAGAACCTCCGATCCGACTGCTCTTTCGGATACTTTATTGATAAACTCCCTTACGACCTTGAAGCTGACGTCGGCTTCGAGCAGCGCGAGCTTTATCTCGCGCATGCCGGCCTTGACGTCCGCCTCGGTCAGCTTGCCCTTGCTTCTGAATTTTTTGAAAGCTGCGGCAAGCTTTTCGGTAAGCGTTTCAAGCATTTCGTCAGTCCTTTATCGTGCTTTGAATGAGCTCCAGCCGGGCGAGCAGTTCGCTGTTGCCGGCGGCGAGAGCCGCCGCCTCTTCGGCGGCTTTGCTGATGATCATGAATTTGCGCGCGTACCCGAGTTTTTCCTCGTATTTTTCAAGCTCCGCGCCCGAGCGGTTTATCAGGTCGCGCACCGCCTGCCTTGTTATTCCGAGTTCTCCGGATATTTCTCCGAGCGACAGATCGCTGTTGTAATAGAGGTCAAGGACCTCTCTTTTTCTTTCCGACAGCAGCTCTCCGTAGAAATCAAGAAGAAAGCCGATCTTAACGTCTTTTTCAAACATAAAACCACTTCCTCCGGCAGGTGTAAAGCAAATCGCTTTACACATTATACCGCAAAACGCTTTTGTTGTCAAGATTTTTTTCGATTTTACTGCATTTTGTCGTTTTTTGACAAAAAGAATTATCGCAAACAGTGTTCCGCAGTAACCGATTTGCCCGGTAACAATCCCTCCGTCGCCTCCGGCGACACCTC
>CACZSP010000096.1 GCA_902783905.1 uncultured Ruminococcus sp. | reverse complement strand
GTCAGCCGCGTAATCGAACCCGAAGAATACGCGAAAATGTCGGACGACGAGCTGCTGAACGAGATACGGGAAGGGCTTTTCGTCGACGAAAACAATTCCGACGGGCTGTTCCTGTCAAAAAAGAGCGCAGAATATCTCGAACGCGCGATCTACGTCTGTCCGAAATGCGGCCTCTCTGAATTTGAAAGCCGCGGAAAGACGTTCCGCTGCAAAAAATGCGGCCTCCGCGTCGAATACGGCGCCGACAAGCGTCTTTCGTCGCCTGATCCGGACTTTGCCTTCTCTTTCATCGGAGACTGGTACGATTACCAGGAAAAATACGTCTCGTCTCTCGATCTTTCCGCCGCCGACAGCCCTCTGTTTACCGACAGCGTATCCGTCAAAGAGGTCATAATAAACAAGCGAAAGCGTCCGGTCAGAAAAAGCGCGCCCCTTCTTCTTTACGCCGACCGCGTCGAGACCGAGGACGAAAACGGCTCCCCGCTCGTCTTTCCTTTTTCGGACAGCGGAGCCGCCGTGCTCGGGCGCAACAAACTGAATATATACAGGGGAGGACGCGCGTATCAGTTCAAAGGCGGGAAACGCTTCTGTGCGCTGAAATACGTGAATTTCCTCCACAAATATAAAAATACCGTCAAGGGAAAACCAAATGAACAATTTCTGGGACTCTAACGTCTGGGGAAATCTCAATCTGCTAGCCGTGCTGCTCGTCAGTCTGCTCGCGGCAAACATACTACGGAAATCGATCCCCTTCCTTCGCAAATCTCTCATCCCGACCTCCGTCCTCGGAGGAGCGATACTTATCGCGGTCGCCGGAGTATACAAGCTCGTCACCGGCGATATTATGTACGACACCGGGTTTTTCGGAGGCAACGGCACCGAATTTCTCGAAACCGTTACCTACCACTGCCTGGCTCTCGGCTTTATCGCCTCTACCTTCAAGCCGGCAAAGGGAAAAATGACGAAAAAAAGAGCTTCCGAGATCTTCAATACCGGCGTCACCACCGTTTCCACCTATATTCTGCAGGGAATCGTCGGTCTTGCCGTTTCGGTCGTTGCCGCTCTGATCATCAAGGACTTTTTCCCGGCCGCGGGAATGCTCCTGCCGTTCGGTTACGGACAGGGCACCGGCCAGGCGCTCAACTACGGCGGTATCTTTGAAAACGAGTACGGATTTACCGGCGGAAAAAGCTTCGGTCTGACCGTAGCCGCACTCGGATTCATCAGCGCCAGCATCGGAGGCGTCATTCATCTGAATATCATCAGGCGCCGCTCCGAAAAGGGAAAGGACGAAAAGGTACCGTCTCTGAGCGCCGAGCAGATCCAGTCGGAGGACGAGATCCCGCTTCAGGAGAGCATCGACAAGATGACCGTCCAGATCGCGCTGATCTTTATGACATATATGCTCGCATATCTTCTGATGTTCGGGCTCGGTCAGCTTATTCCGGGTATGAAGTCGGTCATATTCGGATTCAACTTCCTTCTCGGCGTGCTTATGGCAACGCTTGTCAAGCTGGCCCTCGGATTCCTTAAAAAGAAAAAGGTCATAAAGAAGGAATATACCAACGCCTTTCTTATGACCCGCGCGGGCAATTTCTTTTACGACCTGATGGTCGTCGCCGGGATCGCCGCGATCCGTCTCGGAGTCCTCAAAAACTACTGGGGCATCATCCTCATCATGGGATTCCTCGGACTGGTCTTCACCTACGTTTACAACCGCATCGTCGCGAAACGGCTCTTCCCCGAATATACCGAGGAGCAGTTCCTCGCTATGTACGGCATGCTGACGGGAACCGCCAGCACCGGCGTCATCCTTCTGCGTGAAATAGACGGCGATTTTGCCACTCCGGCCGCCGACAATCTTGTATACCAGAACTTTCCGGCGATAGTCTTCGGACTTCCCATCATGCTTCTCGCCACTATGGCTCCCGAGCATCCTCTTATCATCATTGCAGTGCTCACCGGATTTTTCGCCGTGATGAACGTGATCCTTTTCCGTTCTAAGATCTTCCGCAGAAAGGCGAAGAAAAAGCAGTAACGTTATCCCGGAGGTTTACGACAATGTATTTCACAGTATTTGCAGACGGAACGGCGAATCTCCCTCGGGCAATGCTCGAAGGGATCACGCTTCTTCCCTGCGATTACACCATAGACGGAGTTCCCGCCACCTACTCGGGGGACGTGGACAGCTTCGACGGTCATTCCTTTTACGAAAAGCTCCGTTCGGGGAGCGTCATCAGGACCTCTCTCCTCAACACTCAGCTATTCCTGTCCCACTTCGGTCAGGTTCTCGCAAAGGGATTAGACGTCATATACGTTTCAATGAGTTCGGGCATCAGCGGCACCTGCAACGCGGCGAAAGTGGCGGCGCGGGAACTGATGAAGACCTACCGGGACAGACTGGTACACGTTGTCGATTCTCTCGGCTGCGGCTTCGGGAACGGACTTCTGGCGGTGAGAGCCGCAGAACTCAGCCGTCACGGAGCCGAAACCCGGAAGGCGGCGCAAGTGCTTGACGGCGAGGTGCCCCATATCTGCCAGTATTTCACGGTAGACGACATCAACTTTCTCAAGCGTACCGGACGGGTCAGCGGTATCACCGCAAAGATCGCAACCGTGCTCGGTATCAAGCCGGTGCTTTACGGCGACGCGACGGGGCACATCGTTTCCTGCGCCAAAGCGGTGGGAAGGAAAAAAGCTATCGAGGCGCTGGTACAGAAGTACGAAAAGAAGCGCATCGACTCTCCTGCACAGAAAGTGTGCATTTCTCACGGCGACTGCCCGGACGACGCGAAGGCGCTCGCCCGGATGATAAGAGAAATAACGCCCTCGGTGCCCATCACCGTCTGCCAGCACGAGCCCTTCTCCGGATCCCACGTAGGGCCCGGGATGCTTGGACTCTTCTTCAGGGGTAAAGAAAGATAAAAACAGCGGGAGTCGAGCGGAAATTATAAATGAAAAAGCGGAGAACGTACCGGTCTGTCCGAAACGTTCTTCGCTTTTTTGTTGCTGCTTACACAGCGGCCCGGCCCGTCAGGTATCAGCGGGCGGCTGCGGTGTGATACTGAATAAAGGAAATCTTTCGGCAGCCCGCTGTCAGTTCAGCTTAGACAGCAGATACCTTCCCGTTGAGACCATGAATCTGCACGCCTCCTGAACATAGTCGTTCTCCCAGTGACGCAGGAAAGCGTCGGCTTCATAGGTGAAGACACCGGTATAGTCGATATCCTTCAGCGCCTTCATGATCTCGGTCCAGTTCATCGAGCACATGCCGGGAAGCTGGTGATCGTCTCCCGTGTAGTTGTTGTCGTGTACGTGGAGCGCCTTAAGACGGTCGTGACCGAGAATCCTTATCGCATCCTGCGCTTCCTCTCCGATCAGCGAAACGTGTCCGAGATCCAGGCAGGCGACGACGTACTCCGAGTCGATTTCATCGATATACGAGGCAAAATCCGCGGCGTGCGAGGCGACGTCGTCGGAAATGCATTTACGCTTCACTTCCTTCTGCCACATGTTTTCCATACAGATCTTTATACCGAGATCCCGCGCCTGCGGTATCAGCGAGCGGTAGTATTCGAGATTTATCCTTCTCGCCTCCGCCTCGAACCCCTTGTACGCGAACCAGTGAAGAGGGTGAACGATCACGTTTTTCACTCCCATTATCGCCGAGATCTCGAGAGATCTCGAAACGCGCGGGTGAGCGATTTTTTCTCTGACGTTCTCGTCGCCCCATGCAAAAGAGAAGGGGGCGTGGGACTGATCGAAAACGATGCCGTTTTCGTCGGCAAATCTGCGGCGCTCCTCCGCGATCCTCCTCCAGTCGTCCGAATTCCAGACCGATGCGTCGGAGGACATCTCGAAGAGAGAAAGGTCAAGACAGTCGTAGCCGGCTTCCTTCAG
>CACZSP010000095.1 GCA_902783905.1 uncultured Ruminococcus sp. | reverse complement strand
AGAAGGGGAAGGCTCAGGATGCGACGGTCATACTGATGCCGCTGACGTTTTCCTCGTGTGTTATTACTTACGTTTCCAAATCACTGGCATAGCAGTATAAAACGTCCGTTTCGCCAAAGCGATTGTTTACGTTTGCCTTCTCCGGATGGAGAAGGTGCCCGCCGGACGGCGGGCGGATGAGGACGGCAAAACGACAAGATACATGAAATGAACTGCCTGCCTAACAAAGCGGCGCTGTCTATAGAGATATCTGATCGAATCGGTAACCCTCATCCACCGCTGACGCGGTCCCCCTTCTCCATCCGGAGAAGGCGAAGACGCGGCGTTCATGTCGACGCTATTGTCGTTTCTGCGACTGTACCGATTAGACTCGCCCCCCTCATCCTGTTTTTCCGCCGGCATGGAAATCCAATTGCCGGCGCAGGATGTACCACCTGTCTCGCTGCTTCTCGGTCACGGCGCGGCTCTGACAGCCCCCCGGGATGTCATTCACTTCCGCGCCGCCGCTTCGCTACCCCGCGGGGGAAGGCTTGTTTCTGCGCCTCGTTTTTTCGGGCGGCACTAACGGTCGTATATAATGATTCGTTCCTTTTCGGGAGGACCGTAAAGGTCCTCCCCTACGGGAGAAAGCTAGCTTTAACATAAAACAAAAAAGAGGCTGTCTTGCCGCCTCGCCGATGGCGAGGTTTTAAACACCCTCTTTGATGGCGTCCCCGAGCGGATTCGAACCGCTGGCCTTCCGCTTAGGAGGCGGATGCTCTATCCTGCTGAGCTACGGAGACGTGCGGGAAACGGAACTGTCCGTTTCGCGACTTTGATATTATAGCACAATACGGCGCAAAAAACAAGCTTTTTTTGACGGAGGGCGGAAGAAATGAACGTTACCGAGTTTTACGAATACCTCGAAGGCGAGATCCCCGCAGAGCTGTCGCTGGACGGAGACAGGGACGGATTGTCGGTCTGCCCGTACCCGGACGCCGAGGTCTCGCGGGTGCTGATAGCCCTCGACGTGACCGCCGACGTCATAGACGAGGCGATAGCCGAGGAATGTCAGGTCATCCTTTCGCATCACCCGATGATCTTCGGGAGCATCGGATCGGTCTGCGCCGGAGACCGCGTGGGCGACAAGATCATCAAACTGATCCGCTCGGGTATTTCGGTAATGAGTTTTCACACCCGGCTTGACGCCGCTCCCGGCGGGGTAAGCGACATTCTTGCCGGACTGATCGGAGTGAAAAACACCGTTCCCTTCGCCGAAAAGGGAATATGCAGGATAGGAGAACTGGATTATCCGGTTCCGGCCGTGAGATTCGCCGACGTTATAAAGGAGGCGCTCGGAGCCCCGTTCGTCGCGTTCTCGGATACCGGACGCCCGATAAGGCGCGTTGCCGTCGGCGGGGGATCGGTAAAGTCCTTCATCGGCGACGCGCTCCGCGCCGGAGCCGACGCCATGGTCGGAGGGGAAATCGGATATCACAATCTGACCGATTCCCAGGACGACGGGATCTGCCTTTTCGAGGCGGGACATTTCTTTACCGAAAATCCGGTGCTCTCGCGGCTGTTCGAACTATGCGTCAACGCGGGTGTCGAGCCCGTTATGACCTTTTCCGACAGGATAATGGTTTCAAAGTGACGCCATGACAGGTAAAAAGTATTCGGTTATCCTTCTCGACGCCGACGACACCGTGTTCGATTTCGGCAGATGCGAGCGGGCGGCGCTGCGTTCGGTACTCTCCGTTTCGGGGCTTCCGTCGGACGGCGAAACCCTTGCCGTTTACGGCAGGATCAATCTGAAATACTGGAAAATGCTCGAGAAAAAGCAGATAACGAAGGAAAAGCTGAGATACGCCAGATTTGAAGAATTCATTGCGGAAAAAGGATTTGCCGCCGATCCCGCGGCCCTTGCCGACGGTTACGAAAAAGCTCTCGGAGAGTGCGCCTTCCTTCTTCCCGGCGCCTTCGAGGCCTGCGAAAAGCTCTCGGAAAAATACGATCTTTACGTCGTCACCAACGGCATCGGGAGCGTTCAGAGGAGCAGAATATCCCGCAGTCCGGTCATCCGGTTTTTCAAAGGATATTTTATTTCCGACGATCTCGGCGCCGTGAAACCCTCGGCGGCGTTTTTCGAGGCGGTGTCGGAGCGCATACCCGGATTCGATCCGGCTTCGGCGCTGATGGTCGGAGATTCGCTTACGTCGGATATTGCCGGAGGAATCAACGCCGGCATCGACTGCTGCTGGATAAACCCCGCGGGACTTCCGGTTCCCGAGGGGATGAAAATCGATTACGTGATTGGCGGTCTTTCGGAACTTCCGGGACTGCTCGAAAGGATATGAGTTGCCGTCAATGGACGAAAAAAAGACAGAAAGAGCGGCGCAAAAGCTTGCAGCCGCCAAAACGGCATTCAAAAGGGAAGCGATGCTGTCGGGCTATTCCTCCTTCAAAATAGGAGGGCCCGCCGATCTCGCCGTCTTCCCGGCTGACGCCGGAGAACTTAAAAACGCGTTCCGCATCCTGAAGGAGGAGGGAATACCTCTGTTCATCGCCGGCCGCGGCTCGAATCTTCTTTTCGACGATGCCGGTTTCCGCGGAGCCGTCGTTTTCACCACCGGTATAGACCGCTGCTCGGTGTCGGGAACGCGCCTGACGGCCGGATGCGGATGCACAATGACGGCGGCGGCAAGACGCGCCAGAGACTCGGGACTGTCGGGGCTTGAATTCGCCTACGGCATCCCGGGAACGGTCGGCGGCGGAGTGTTTATGAACGCGGGCGCCTACGGCGGACAGATTTCCGACGTCTTTGCCGGCGGTACCGCGATCAATCCGGTTTCGGGAGAGACCGTCGCACTTGAAAAAGAGGATATGGATTTCTCGTACAGGCACTCGTCGCTCGCTCGCCGAGGCCTTGTCGTCGTCGAAGCGGTATTTGAACTGCAGAGGGGCGACCGACGTGAAATAGCCGCCCGAATGAACGATTTCCAGTCGAGGCGCAAAGAAAAACAGCCGCTCGAATATCCCAGCGCCGGCAGCGTTTTCAAGCGTCCGGCCCCCGACGTTTACGTCGGGAAAATGATAGACGACGCCGGCCTCAAGGGGACCCGCGTAGGCGGCGCCGAAGTGTCGGAAAAGCATGCCGGATTTATCGTCAACCGCGGCGGCGCGACCTCCCGTGACGTGCGTGAGCTGATCGGTATCGTTCAGGACAGACTTGAGTCGGAATTCGGGATCCGCCCCGAATGCGAGATCCTGACGGTCCCTGAAATCCCGGAGAAATGAAGAATTTCACCGCGACTGTCAGAAAAGAGATCGCCTCGAAGCCGCCGGCGCCGGTCTGCTGCAGGCGTTCGATGCTGGCGGGGCTCCTCGTCAACGCCGAATGCGGGATAGACGGATCGCTTTACGTCCGGCTTACCGGGCGCGAGTGCATAGATACCGCCGTTACTCTTGTAAACGATCTTTACGGCAAGGACGCGCAGCCGGATTATTTCGGTAATTACGGGAGAGCCGGAGCCGATTTTTATCTTTCGTCGCACAAGCTGTCTCTTATGATTTCCGGGCTTTCCGATCCGGAAAGGATATCCGAACAGCCGGATTTTTTCAGATGCAGACAGTGCAGGAAGGCCTTTTACGGCGGACTGATACTCTCGTGCGCCAGTTTCTGCGATCCCGAAAGGGAGGCGCGCGTCGAATTTACCGTCAAGGACCCGGCGCGCGCGTCCAAGCTGACGGCGGTTTTTTCCGCCGACGGGGTTTTCCCGACGGTGTCCGGACGCAGGGGGGATACCTCTCTGCTGATAAAAAAGGCGGACGGCGTCGAAAGCGTCGTCGCCCTGGCGGGCGCGTCGGCGTCGGCCATGGCGCTCATGCAGTGCGGACTGGTCAGGGATTACAGGAAGGATCTTCAGAGAAGATCGAACTGCGATATGAAAAACATCGCGGCGGCCGCGGGAGCGTCGGCGAGACAGCTCGCCGCGATACGCGGCATCCGGGAGGAGGGAAGATTTTCATCCCTGCCGGACGATCTGCGAGAGACCGCGAAACTGCGCGATGATCACCCGGACGCGACTATGGCCGAACTTGCCGCTATGCATCTGCCGCCTATTTCAAAATCCGGGCTTAATCACAGATTTGAAAGAATTTTCGATTTTTACGGTAAAAAATGAGCGGATTCTGTCATCTTCACCTGCACAGTGAATACAGTCTGCTGG
Source organism: uncultured Ruminococcus sp. (assembly GCA_902783905.1). GTDB lineage: Bacteria > Bacillota > Clostridia > Oscillospirales > CAG-272 > CAG-390. Next base: position 5,074 of record CACZSP010000095.1, on the reverse strand, counting down.
AGGGCGCCTGCCGCGTCCGCGACATACCCGACGCCGTTCTGGCGGCGGGGCAGACCGCGGTCGCCCTCACCGACCGCGCGTCGATGTCGGGGTGCGCGGAGTTTTTCCGCGCCTGCACCGGGAAAAACGTCAAGCCGCTGATCGGATGCGAGATAGACTGCTCCATCCTCGAAGGTTCGCGCGGCTCTCTCGTCTTTCTCTGCGAAAACGAAACGGGGTACCGCAACCTTTGCGGGATACTGTCGGCTTACTGCACTCAGCGCGCGTTCCCGAAGGAACCTCTTCCGCTTTCCTTCCTGAAGGAAAGGAAAGAGGGGCTTATCGTTCTTTCCGGAGGAACCGAGGGCGAGCTGTTTTCACTTATCAGTTCGGGCGAGGAAAAACTCGCCGAAAAGGCGGTCCTTGCGGCTCTGTCGGTATTCGGGAAAGACAGCTTTTTTGTCGAGCTTCAGAATCATCTTGCCGCCGAGGAACGCCAGCTTGTGCCGCGCCTTTACGAACTTGCCCGGAAAACGGGGGCAAGGGCGGCGGTTTCCAACGACGTTCACTATCTTTCTCCGGAGGACGCTCAGGTACAGACGGCTCTTTCGTGCATCGGAGAGGGCAGGACGCTCGACGCCGGTCCGGGGCTTCCGACCGGGGAGTACTGGCTCAAAACCGAAGAGCAGATGAACGCTCTTTTCGGAGGATACTCCGAGGCGATGAAAAACACCGAGGAAATAGCCGGCAGATGCGATTTTTCCTTCGATTTCGGAAAGCGTTATCTCCCGTCCTACCCGCTGTCCGCGGGGAAAAACGCCGCGGACGAGCTTGCCGCGTCTGCGCGGGAGGGCCTGGATTCTCTCGTGAGGGCGGGGAAGATCCCTGCCGTAGGACACACGCTGACCGAGTATGCCGACCGGCTCGAATACGAGCTTTCGGTGATACACGGTATGGGATACGACGACTATTTCCTGATAGTCGCCGACTACGTCGGATTCGCGAAAAAAAGCGGCATCGAGGTTGGCCCCGGAAGAGGATCTGCCTGCGGGAGTCTCACGTCCTACTGCACCGGGATAACCGAAGTCGACCCGATCGCCTTCGATCTTTATTTCGAGCGTTTTCTCAACCCGGAGCGGGTCAGCATGCCTGATATCGACGTGGATTTCGATTTTCTGCGGCGGGACGAAATGCTGGCCTACGTCAGAGAAAAATACGGGGCCGACAGGGTCGCCCAGATAATAACCTTCGGAACCCTCGCTCCGCGCGCCGCGCTGAGGGACGCCTGCCGCATATCCGGCATGACGCCGTCAGGGACCGACGCCGTCTGCGCGCTTCTCCCGGAAGTCCGCGGGACGCTGCGCGAGGAAGCGGAGACCGGACGCCTTGACGCGATAAAAAAGCATTCCCCGGAGGCGGCGTCGGCGCTCGACGTTGCCGTGAAAATAGAAGGATTTCCACGCAATATTTCGGTACACGCCGCCGGAGTGGTGATAACCGATCTGCCGGTATGCAGTCTTCTCCCGCTGACTCTCAGCGGCGACGCGGTCATCACCCAGTTCGACATGGACACAGTCGCCTCTCTCGGAATACTGAAATTCGATTTTCTCGCGCTGCGTTTTCTGACCGTCGCGAAGGAGGCGGAGGAATCGGCCCGTGCCGGCGGCGCGAGCGTTTCCGCCGGGCTTCCCGACAGGGACGAAAAAACCTTTTCGCTTTTGTCGCGCGGCCTTACCGCCGGAGTGTTCCAGCTCGAAAGCCCGGGGATCACGAATCTCATCCGCAGGATGCGGCCCGACTGCCTCGAGGATCTGATATCCGCGATAGCGCTCTTCCGCCCGGGGCCGATGGATTCGATACCGGCGTTCATCGAAGGGAAAAAGAATCCTTCCAAAGTCGTATATCCGCATCCGCTGCTCGAGCCGGTGCTCCGTCCCACTTACGGCTGCATAGTATACCAGGAGCAGGTGATGAGCGTGTTCAGGATCCTTGCGGGGTATTCCGCCGGACACGCCGATCTCGTCCGCCGCGCCATGTCGAAAAAGAAGGCGTCGGCGCTGGAGGAAGAGAGGGACGGGTTTGTTTCGGGGGCCGTCGGGAACGGAATGACGCCGGACGCCGCCGGAGAGCTTTTCGATTCGATGACGTCGTTTGCCGGATACGCTTTCAACCGCAGTCACGCCGTGGCTTACGGAATGATAACCTACCGTACGGCGTACCTCAAGGCGCACTTCCCGGAGCATTATATCGCGGCGCTGCTGAACGCAGGCGGAAGCGATAAGATGAGCGTTTACGCCGCCGAGTGCGAAAAGCTGGGCATCCGTATCCTGCCGCCCGACGTCAATCTCAGTTCCCGCGGTTTTTCTGCCGAAAACGGCGCGATACGCTTCGGGATCGGTTCGATAAAGAACGCCGGACCGAGGTTTGCCGATGCCGTTACGGAAGAAAGGCGCGAAAGGCCTTTCGATTCACTCGAGGATTTTCTTTCCCGCATGCCGCAGCGCGATCTGAATAAAAAAGCCGTGGAATCTGCGATCCTCTGCGGGGCATTCGATTTCACCGGTCGACGCCGTTCGGCGCTGACAGGTATTCTTGAGGAGCGTTTCGCCTCCTACGCCGGAGCGGCCAGGGGAGGCGTCGACGGTCAGCTCGACATATTCGCCGGATTATCCGCGGACGAGGGCAAAAAAAAGCCGGAGCCCGAAGAATATTCCGCGGAAAAGCTCGCCGCTTTCGAAAAAGAGATATGCGGGACGTCATTCGGGCACCGTCCGGAGACCGCTCTTCACGCCGGAAGGACTTCAGTGCGAACACCCGAACCGTCAGTGACGCGGGAAGTCGTAAGACTGTTCGTCCGGGTCCCGTCGAAGGAGTCCGAGACCTACCGCAGGTGCTCGGCGCTTGCCGGTATATTCGACGGCAGAGTGCCGCTCTTCTTCTATTTCGACGACAAAAAAGAGTATTCTCCTTTTTCGGTGGGGACCGACGGAAGCCGGTATCTCATAGGAGAGCTGAAAAGAGTCGCGGGCGCCGACGCGGTCGCCGTAAAAACGTCCGGCGGATGATTGATTTAACGTTTTGCCGTCCGTTCACACAAAATTCAAGATTTTGTGGTATAATAACATGATTAATACGTTTATACGTTCCGCTCTTCGGCGGACAACAGATCTTCCGCTTCACGGGGGAGGGAATCGCATTTGAGTGAAAAAAAGATAAACTGGTCGAATGAATTCGGCTTGTTCTGGAAAGAAGTCCTTCACGGGATCATAAAATTTTTTGAAATAATCGGCAACGTTCTTATAACGCTGCTGATTATCGTCGCGCTCGCCGGCGTCATAGTCGGCTGTGCGCTGACTATCTATATCCGGAATTACGTTGATACCGAGATAGACGTTTCGCTTTTCAGGGTCAGCATGGCGGACGGTACCACCGCCACCACTCTTTACACCTACGATTTTACCGACCGTGTGAACAGGATCGGAGAAGCGGTTGAGGTCGACGGAGAAAAGGTTTCGGGAGGCAAGGAAACGGTTTACGTTCCCATCTCGAAGATCCCCGACGATCTGAAAAACGCCGTTATCGCCATCGAGGACAAGCGTTTCGAGACACATCAGGGCGTGGACTGGAAAAGAACCTTCGGCGCCGCGCTTACCTTCTTCACCGGTTCCTCGTCCTTCGGAGGATCGTCGATAACGCAGCAGCTGATAAAGAACATCACCGGCGAGGACGACTATACCATCCAGCGAAAGATGCAGGAGATCTTCTGGGCTCTCGATCTTGAAACGAAGATGGACAAGGACGAGATACTCGAGCTTTATCTGAACAAGGTCAATTTCGGCGGGAACTACAACGGAGTCCAGTCGGCCGCATGGAACTATTTTTCAAAGGACGTTTCCGAACTGACGCTGCTCGAGTGCGCCGCGATTGCCGGGATAACGCAGAACCCCTCGTATTACAATCCTTTCAATTTCCCGGAGCACAACAAGGAGCGGCGTGAAGTCATTCTTTACGAGATGCTCGATCAGGGCAAGATCTCGCGCAGACGCTACGACGAGGCGCTCGCCGAGGAGTTCACTCTCAAACCGCCGTCCGAGAGCGACAAGCTGACCGAACAGCAGGCGGGCGGAATTATCTCCTGGGGCACCGAGCTCGTCATCAAGGACGTCATCAACGATCTGCAGGAACGCAAAGGGATGAGTTACTCCGACGCCGAAAAGATGGTTTACAGCGGCGGACTGAAAATTTACAGCACGATAGTTCCCGAGATCCAGCAGCTTATCGATGAAGTTATGACGAACGAGGACAATTTCCCCGACAGCGACGCCGGGTACAAGGCCCAGGCGGCGTGTATCGTTATGGATCCGTATACCGGGGACATACTCGGAGTCGGAGGAGCGAGAGGTCAGAAAAACGGCAACCGTCTCTGGAACTACGCGATCGATTCGAAGCGCGCTCCCGGTTCGTCGATAAAGCCGCTTACCGTTTACGGGCCGGCTCTCGAATCCGGGCTGTACAACTGGGCGTCGGTGATAAACGATACTCCGGTCAACTATACGGTCGCTTTCGACGGATGGCCGAAAAACTCGGAAATATTCGACGGAGGAAACAGATACCTCGGTCTGACGAATATCTACCGTGCGATAGTCCTTTCGCTGAACACCGTCCCGGTAAAACTCGTCAACAGATACGGATTGCGCAATTCCTTCGATTTCTGCTACAACAAGCTCCACATGACCGATATGATAGAGCGGAAGGTCAACGCGGACGGAGCCGTGCTGTCGGATATCACGCAGGCCGCGCTGGGACTCGGGCAGCTGTCCGTAGGTATTTCGGTGCGTCAGATGACCGCCGCCTATGCGATCTTTCCGAACGAAGGGGTTTACAACGAACCGCACTCCTATCTGAAGGTGCTCGACCGCAACGGAGACGTTCTCCTTGAAAACGACATAACGAGCAATATCGCGATCAAACCCGAGACCGCCGAGCTTATGAACATGCTCCTGCACAACGTCATCACGGCTCCCGGAGGAACCGCCTACGGCGCGCCGGGAAGCGGCACCGGAGTCCAGTTCTATAACGAGACCGGTATCGACGT
>CACZSP010000094.1 GCA_902783905.1 uncultured Ruminococcus sp. | reverse complement strand
CTGTCGGCGTTTCCTTCGCCTTCCACGGCGAGGAGACGCCTCTTCCTTTTCCGGTGCAGTGCAGGCACGGGGAGCGGGCGAAATTCGGATTGCTGAACCGTTACTGTTGACAAATACAAATAAAAATGCTATTATAATCTCAATTCATCCATCGATCGAAACAAAGACGGGCTTTGCCGGACGCACGGGAAACCGTGCCCGATTCCCGCGCCGCCGTTCCGCTAAGCCGAACCGGCCGGATACCGCATTGAGCGGCTTTAAGTAATCACTGAATAAGGACCCCCGCCGCCCTCTCAAAATTCATCGAATCCCTTACGGAGATTTTTGAAACAAATGGATAAACTGCCGGATGATTCCGCGAAAACCGGCGCGGCTTCCGCCGCCCTCTCTTACGGCGGAATAATCTTCGTGATAATTATATGGGGCTTCTACCCGCTTCTGACCGCGGGTCTTCTCGAACACTACTCGGGAGGCGTGTTCACACTCCTCGGCGCCGCGGTCTCGGCCGTCGCCCTGACGCTGCTCTGCATACCGAAGCTGCGCCTGCTCGACAAAAGCTACTTCCGCGTAGCGGTGCCGACCGGACTTTCGGTTGCCGTCGCGAGTCTGCTTCAGAAGATCGGCCTTCAGTATACTACCCCGACCTACTACGCCTTTCTCGAAAATCTCTCCTGCGTCGCCGTGCCGCTGCTTCTCTATCTTTTCATAAAGAGAAAGCCGGGATTCCTCACGCTGAGCGCGGCCGCGATCTGCTTTTGCGCCTGTTTCATTCTCAGCGGAGCCGGGGCGGGAGGATTTTCCTTTGGAAAGGGCGAGATCCTCTGCGCGCTCGCCGGAATAACGTACGGGTTCAACATAGCGGCGACCGGCGCCTTCGCGAAAAAACTTAACGCGCTTCTCTACGTGATGATACAGATGTGGGTCAACACGGCGGCCTCTGCCGTCACGGTGGCGGCGCTCGACCGGATAACGGTCGGCGGAGCGCCGGTTGAAAAAGCCGTATTCTCGACCGACTGGCGGCATCTTGCCGCGGCGGCGGCCCTCGTTCTCGGAATAAGCACCTTCGGCTGGCTGATAAGGACCGAGTCGCAGAAGCGCGTCAACGCCTCGGTCGTGGCGGTGATGATGCCGTTTTCTTCGCTTGTGACCGGCGTCGCGTCGGTCGTCGCCGGCTCGGACGTCTTCTCACCGCGGCTCGCCGTCGGCGGAGCGCTGATCATTCTCTCGTCCGTCCTTTCGGGGATCGGAGATTCGGCCGACGCGGCGCGGGCAGAAAGGAAAAAAGAGGAAAAGAAATGAAAATAACGGTTGCTGCGACCGGAGACTCGCTTTTCTGCGCGGATTTTCCGGTCGAATACAAAGAGAAAAGGCGGGAACTTGACGCTTTCCTCGGCGGGTGCGATCTGAAACTTACCAATCTTGAAACGAATCTGTCGGACTATGGCAGCTTCGCGAACCAATACTCGGGAGGCACCTGGCTCAACGCGCGAAAAGAGCTTTTCCCGAATCTTGCGTCGTTCGGATTCAACTTCTACGGAACCGCCAACAATCACTGCATGGACTATTCGTACAAGGGGCTGCTCTCCCCCGTCGATTTCCTCGACGGGCTGGGGATCGCGCACGCCGGCACCGGGCGCAGTCTTGCGGAAGCCGGCGCTCCGGCGCTGATCGGCCTGCCCGACGGCCGCCGGGCGGCAGTTTTCGCCGTCGACGCTTCGATGGAGGCGCCCTCGATGGCCGGAGACGGCAGCCGGGTCTTTTCTCCCCGCCCGGGCGTGAATTTTTTGCGTCACGAGTCGGTTTTCCGGGTCTCTGACGGAGATCTTGCCGATCTGAAGAGGATCGCGAAAAACTGCGGCGTCAATTCGTACCGGGACGGAGAAATCGCCTCGGGTTATATGCCGCCCGACAGAGACGGGATATTCGTCTTCGGCGGCACGGCTTTCTCGGCCGGAGACGCGGCAAGATCGAGATGCGAAGAAGGCGACATTAAGCGTATCACCCAGCTGATCCGGAAGGCGAAAGATGAAAACGGACTTGTATTTCTGCTCGTTCACTGCCACGACGAGGAGGGTCCGACGCCGGAAGAGCCGCCCGCATATCTTAGGGAGTTCTGCCGCGCCGCGGTCGAAGCCGGAGCCGACGGGGTGTTCGGAGCGGGATTTCACCGTCTGCGCGGGATCGAGATCTTCCGCGGAAGACCGATCTTCTATTCGCTCGGCAATTTTATCTATCAGGGAATGCGCGTAGAATTCCTCCCGCCCGATTTTATGAAAAAATACGGCGTCGACCCCGACGCTCCGGCGTCCGAGGGCCTCGCGGCGCGGTCGCAGGGCGGCAGGATCGGCCTGCAGACGAACCGGAACAACTTCCTGACGGCGGTGCCGAAGATCACCTTCGACGGCGACGAG
>CACZSP010000093.1 GCA_902783905.1 uncultured Ruminococcus sp. | reverse complement strand
TTCACGCTGACCGTCCCCGACGCCCTCATGGCGAACGCGACGAAGGTCGAAGCCGACGGCGGCGGCATCACGATCGAGGTCTGGGCGCGCGTCAAAGGCGACAAGGAGTTTACACAGCTTCAGGGCGACTGGATAATAAAAGCGGGAGAGATGGAATCCGCCCTCTTCAACCTTGCGAACGAAGAGCGGCCGAACGTTCCGAATGACTCGGTCATAGAGCTCCGCTGCCGATACAGATACGACCATCCGAAATACTTTGACGGAGATATCTATTCCGACTGGTCCAAAACGATCTCCTTCGGTACGGATGATATCAACTATAATACCACTCCCTCCGACGACGGCAATCCGAGCGGAGTCGGTACCAAGTGTCCGATCTGCCACTTCTGCCCGCAGCCGCTCGGACTCTGCATCTTTATCTGGCTGCTCATCATCATCGTTGTAATCGTAATAATCATTATCGTTATCTCCGCTTCGAAGAAGAATAAAGATAAGAAAGAACAGAAGTGAAAAAGATGCTCTTTCTGATACCCGCTCTGATCCTTTTCTGCCTTATGCTCGCGCTCTGCGAGCTGGGCAGGCGGGGGATCGCGGGATTCGTGCTGACGTTCATTCTGTTTGCCGCCTTCTGCGTGCTGTATATCACGCTGCGCGGGCGCGACGCGCGCGTCTGGGCGTTCCTTCTGCTCTGGGCGGGCTGGATCGCCGCGTTTGCCGGCATGTTCGTACTCTTATATCCTCCGACGCGAAACGTCCCGGCGGTCGAAGCGAAAGATCCCGAAAAGACCGGGGTTGTAAAGACCGCTTGCGGGGACGTCAGGGGAGTATACAGCGCGGACGGACTCGTGGAAGTATACGCGGGGATCCCCTACGCAAAACCTCCGGTAGGAGAGCTGCGCTGGCGCGGGCCGCAGGATCCCGAGCCGTGGACCGGAATCCTCGACGCCGACCGCTTCGCCCCGATGAGCATGCAGCCGACAAACGGCCCGGTTTACGAGTCTCTCAGGCAGATTATCGGCTATCACGACTATAAGATTACCTCCTCCGACGACTATATGCCGCCGGTCAGCGAGGATTCGCTGTATCTGAATATCTGGAAGCCGGCCGGTGAAGAAAAGGATCTTCCTGTTCTCGTATACGTGCACGGCGGTTCGCTTCAATCCGGCCAGACCTGGTACTCAGATTACAGCGGCGACGGACTGGCCCGGGAGGGCGTGATCGTCGTCAATATGGGATACCGGCTCGGTATCTTCGGATTTTTCGCCGACGAAGAACTTGCCGCCGAATCGGAAAACGGGACGACGGGCAATTACGGCCTTCTCGACCAGATAAAAGCGCTTGAGTGGGTCCGGGACAATATCTCCGCGTTCGGAGGGGATCCCGGCAACGTGACTCTCGCCGGCGAATCGGCGGGATCCGCCTGCGTCAGCGCGCTCTGCACCTCGCCCCTGGCGAAGGGACTCTTCAGACGGGCAGTGCTGGAAAGTTCGACTTTCGCGCCCGAAGTCCCTCCGCATTCCTTCAGATCCTTTTCCGACGCTCTGGAGGCGGGCAGGAAAACCAAGGATGAGCTCGGCTGCCGCAGTGTCGCCGAACTTCGCGCCCTTCCGGCCGAAAAGCTCGTGAATTACGCAAGTCAGCATCATCACGTCACCGTCGACGGATACGCGCTGACCGTGACCCCTTACGAATCCTACAAAAAGGGCGTACACAACGAGGAGGCGATCCTCCACGGATACAACAGCGAGGAAAGCACCGCCTTTATTCTGTTCGAGCGCACGACGCTCAAAAATTACGAAAAAAAGGTCCGCTCCTACTACGGCGAAAAAGCGGATCGCATTCTTGAGATTTATTCTCCGTCGAACGACAAAGAGGCGGGCGATTACTGGGCGGCGGTGTACGGAGCCGAGTTTTTCGACTATCCGCACTACTGCCTCAACCGGCTCGCCGCCGAAAACGGCATACCGGTTTATCAGTATTATTTTTCCCGGAAAAACGGGCGCCT
>CACZSP010000092.1 GCA_902783905.1 uncultured Ruminococcus sp. | reverse complement strand
TGAGCGAAAAAACAAGCTGGCGCAGGTCTTCTATCGAATAAATGTCGTGATGCGGCGCCGGGGATATCGCATCCGAGCCCTCCGGGATCATGCGCGTCCGCGACACGTCTCCGACGATCTTCGCGCCGGGAAGATGCCCGCCGATACCCGGCTTTGCGCCTTGTCCCATCTTGATCTCGATGGCGGCGCCTGCGTTGAGATAGTCCTCGTGTACGCCGAACCGGCCCGACGCCACCTGGACCACCGTATTGCTTCCGTATTTGTAAAAGTCCTCGTGAAGTCCTCCCTCGCCGGTATTGTAAAGGATGCCGAGCTCGGTCGCCGCCCGCGCCAGAGAGGCGTGAGCGTTGTAGCTGATCGAACCGTAGCTCATAGCCGAGAACATGACCGGCATCGCCAGCTCTATCCGGGGCTCCAGACGGCAGTCGATCCTGCCTTCGGGATCCCTTGCGATGCGCTCCGGCTTTTTCCCGAGGAAAACCTTCGTTTCCATCGGCTCGCGCAGCGGATCGATCGGAGGATTGGTGACCTGAGAGGCGTTTATCAGTATCCTGTCCCAGTAGACCGGAAGCGGATTCGGATTTCCCATCGAAGACAGGAGCACGCCGCCGCTGTTCGCCTGCTTGTAGATCTCCTTTATCGTATCCCCGCGCCAGTTTGCGTTTTCCCTGAGAGCGCAGTCGCTTATTCTGATCTTCAGAGCCCTTGTCGGACAGAGAGAAACGCACCTCTGGCAGTCGACGCATTTTGATTCGTCGCTGATCATCCTTCCGTATTCTTCGCTGTATTCGTGCACTTCGTTTGCGCACTGCCTTTCGCAGACCCGGCAGGATATGCACCGGTCGTAATTCCGCACGACCTCGAATTCGGGATATATGAATCCGACTCCCATCAGAACGCCCCCTCCTTTACCAGAACAGTAACCGGCTCGCCGCCGGCGGGCGACCAGACCTTTTCGACGTCCGGTTCCATGACGCGAATCGCCGCTTCCTCGCTGGCGATATACACCGTTTCGCCTTTTTCTCCGGCGACCATCGACCGCAGTTTGAGCCGGTCGTTCAGCGCCATGATGCCTCCGTTGAAACCGAGCACTATCGAAAAAGGTCCGGTTATCAGCAAGCTCGGAAAAACGGTGCGCAGATAAGTCAGTTTTTTCTTTTCGTATTCGTCCGTCTTTTCGCCTATCGTGCTCCAGAAGGGAGCGGCGATCACGTTTGCCGCCTCGGTAAGAGTCAGCCCCTGACGGCGGATCAGATAGTCGAGAACGTAGGTAATAACCTCGGTATCCGTCTGAAGGGTGCATTTGTATCCGAACATCTCGATAAACCGCCGGTTTGCGTCGTAGGAGGATATTTCCCCGTTGTGAACGACCGAATAATCGAGCAGCGTGAAGGGATGCGCCCCGCCCCACCAGCCGGGGGTGTTCGTCGGATAGCGTCCGTGCGCGGTCCATGAATATCCTTCGTACTCCTCGAGCCGGTAGTACTTCCCCACGTCTTCGGGGAAGCCGACCGCCTTGAACGTTCCCATGTTTTTCCCGCTTGAAAAAACGTAGGCGCCCCGCAGTCCGGTGTTTATCTTCATAACGGTGCGCACCACCAGTTCCTTTTCGTCAAGCTGAAGCTCGGCAAGGACCGATTTCAGCGGAGCGACGAAATAGCGCCAGATTATCGGCTCGTCGGTGATCTCCGGCATTTTTCGCGTGGGTATGATCTCGCCCTTTACTATTTCGAAGGACTCGCGCAACAGCGCCTCGCAGGTTTTTCTCGTGTCGCGGCAGTCGAAAAAGACGTGCAGCGCGTAAAAATCCCTGTATTCCGGATATATTCCGTACCCGGCAAACCCGCCGCCCAGTCCGTTGGAACGGTCGTGCATCGGTTCCATGGCGCGCACGATGACGTCGCCCGAAAAGCGTCTGCCGGCCTTTGATATCACGGCCGCAATCGCGCAGCCCGAGGGTATCCTTACTTCTCCCTCTCTCCTCATCAGGTATCACCTCTCCCGAAAAAAACAAAAAAGCGGCCGTTCAGACGCGGCTTGCGCCGCGCATGAATGAACGCCTTTGCTCATATAAATAAATTATACACCCCTCCGCCCGATTTGTCAAGAATTGTTTTGACAAAAAAATGAGACTATTATCCAATTAAAGAATTAATATGTGAAAATCCCCTTTCGGGATTTCGTTTTACGTTTTCAACCCGTTCACGGCTCCGAAAACTGTGCGGATCTGAAGTGCGCTTTATTTTTGCACCGTTTCCCTCATTTTTTTCAAAAAAACTCTTGACAAATTCTCTTTGCGGGTTTATAATATTCGGCGTTGAAGGCAATGGCGTCTTTGAGTTTGCGGCTCAAAGGCGGTTTTTCTTTTTTCAGGGATGCGTATCAGACGCCTTTGCGGACCGGCCCGGCATCCGGACCGTTCCGGAAAATTCATCAAATCTGAATATTTTATTAATCGGAGAAGGCAAAGGCGTCTTTCATGTCAGTCATGAAGGCGCCTCTCTCTTTTCCGGAACGGAGATAAAAAATGAAAACCGTATCTGATTACTTCGGAAGCAACGTGTTCAACGACAGAGTGATGAAAGCGACTCTGTCGGCGAAGGTGTACGCCTCGCTCAAGCATACGATCGACGAGGGCGCCTCTCTCGACCCTGCCGTCGCCGACGCCGTGGCGATCGCGATGAAGGACTGGGCGGTCTCAAAGGGCGCCACCCACTTTACCCACTGGTTCCAGCCTCTTACCGGCATCACGGCCGAAAAGCACGACGGTTTTCTGGCTCCGTCCCCCGACGGCGGCGTCATTATGGAATTTTCCGGCAAGGAACTGATCAAGGGCGAGCCGGACGCCTCCTCCTTCCCGTCGGGCGGCCTGCGCGCCACCTTCGAGGCGAGGGGTTATACCGCCTGGGACCCCACCTCCTACGCGTTTATTAAAGGAAAGACACTTTGCATACCGACCGCCTTCTGCTCCTACGGCGGTCACGCTCTCGACAAGAAAACGCCGCTTCTGCGTTCGATGGAAGCGCTCAACCGGCAGGCGCTGAGAGTGCTGCGGCTGTTCGGGAACAATACGGTAAAGAGAGTCGTCTCCTCCGTCGGACCGGAACAGGAATATTTCCTTATTACCAAAGAGATGTACGACGCGCGTCCCGACCTGCGCTTCTGCGGGCGCACGCTTTTCGGAGCCAGACCTCCCAAGGGACAGGAAATGGACGACCATTACTTCGGCGCCATCAAGCCGAGGGTCGCCGCCTATATGGAAGAGCTGAACGAGGAACTCTGGAAGCTGGG
>CACZSP010000091.1 GCA_902783905.1 uncultured Ruminococcus sp. | reverse complement strand
CGCCCATCCTTTCCACGAGGCGGGTTATATCGATCATATAAGACTTTATCCGAGAAGCGTCGACGCCGTCGAAGTCAACAACGCATCGCGCGACGATTTTGAAAACGCCCTCGCCGATCAGTACGCCGACAACTACGGCCTGTACAAAACCGGCGGTAGCGACAATCATCACGGTTTCAAAAGGCATCTTGCCGGTATGGAGAGCGACTGGCCGATCGAAACCGAAAAGGATTACGAAAAACTGGTCCGGGAGGGCAGGGCGCACGTTTTCACCGTCGATCCCGACGAAAACCTGTTTGAACGCGCATCGCGCGGCGACGGGTGCGTCACTGTCCGGCTGAAGACGAATCCCTCGACCGGTTACGGCTGGGAGTGGGAATCTGTCGGCGAATGCGCTCCCGAAATGATTTCGGAAGAGCACACCGGCGGAGGCGGACTCTGCGGCGCGCCCGGGTTCGTGAAATACGCGTTCCGCCCGACAAAGCCGGGGGAATGCGAGATATTATTCAGATACCGCAGAAGCTGGGAGAACGCGGAACCCCTGCGCACTTTCATCCTCCGTTTCACGCTGAAAGAGGACGGAAAAATCTCGCTGAAATATCACGATTTTTCCAATTGAACAACGTCGGCCGCACGTGTTCCTTTATCGGGAATATCCGCGCGGCCGACGTTGTTATAATAACGACAGTGGAACCGAAATAACCGCCCGCGTCTCAGCCTTCCCCTCTGCGATCTGCAAAGATCGCGGTGCTGAATATAGAGTGAGGGGAAGGTGGACGCGAAGCGGCCGGATGAGGTGTCACTGAAAGACCGATTGCGAAACAAGCTCTCGCCAATCTAAGGCAATACCGCACAATTCGCGTGCGTCGAATTGTGCGGTATTGCCTTAAGTACGCGACTTGTTCAATGTTCCATCAGGCATGATCTCAAAATATCGCTTATCCTCGACACGTCCTCAGGGGAGACGGTTCCGGCGTCGCCGTACAGCTCGGCGATAAAGATTCCTGTCAGTCTTTCAAAATCACCGATATCAGTCCGGCTTTCCACCGCTTTTACCATTTCAAGCGGTGTGAAAGCCCTTTTTATTCCTATATCCGCCGCGCAAAGGTGTCCGACGAGCACGCGGTACGCAAAGCAGAACCTTTCGCGATCCGTCCGGCAGGATTTCAGCCGCTTCCGGAACGAGGAATAACTCACCGGCATCCGAGCAGCCTTTTTCGGCGCGACGTAAGTCAAAACGTCGACGTAATGCGGCGTCTCGAGCCGCAGCGGACGTTCTGCGCGGAAGAGCCCCGCGGCTTTTTTTCCGAACAGCCGTCCGAACAGGCGCAGAACGGCTTCCCTGATCCGTCCCGCGATGTTTGCGATCAGTTCGCGAACAGAGTCTCCGGTTACGCGGCATGCCTTTGCGATTATCCGGACGACGGCGGCGGCGATCATAACGAACCCGCCTGCAAAAAGGGCGATATTCAGCGCGACGGCGCCCTTTACCGGGAACTGAAAGATCTCCCTCACGCCGAAGTATTTGAAGAAACGGAAGGGTATCACGACAAGCGAGAGCGAAGACAGAATCGGGATCTGGAAAAGGATCACCGTCGCGACAAGTCTGACCACCGCCATAATGCCTGCTGTCCGCAGACGTGGAGTCGCGTGGCAGGTATCGAAGGTGGATGCCGGCTTCGTCACGTATTCCTGATTCATCAGTATACAGAGACAGAGTGCGTAAATGAAGAAGCAGGATACGAACAGCAGATCAACCCCGCCGTCGGTGCCGGTGACGATCTCAAAGGCAAACACAAGTGAAAAAACAAACAGAGTGCCGATGACCGTACGTATCGAGAGAATCTGATGGAATTTCAGCGGCCCGAGCAGGCATCCTCCGATCGCCGTCAGCACGCACGCGGCAAGGAAAAGCGGAAAACCGAACTCGACGTTCGAGTCGTCTCCGAGCAGCGACTGAAAGACGGATTTTCCCGCGGCGCCGGCAATTATTCCGGCAATCGTCGCGAGCGCCATAGCGGGCGCTTTCCTCGCGAGCGGGATCTTTTCGATATCAGCCTCGAAACCGTGATCTATCGTTCCGGATTCATCACGACGTCTGCCGGTGAGAAAAAGCGACTGTATCGCGTATCCGACGGAAAGGAGCAGCGGAACCAGCAGAACGGCGCCCGCCGTTGAATACTGCCTGGCGATCCAGGAAGACAGTCCGTCGAAGACCGGCGGGATGATCGCCGCGACGCCGACGCAGGCGATCAGTTTATACAGGCGAAGCCAGCGAAGATCACGGGCTTTTTCCGCGTTCACGGTGAAACTCCTTTCATCATTTTATAAATACTTTACGTATATCTCTACGTCTCCGGGGAAGCGCGCGTATTCGTGTCTCGAGCCGCAGGTGTAAAAAACCACCTTGAGCCCTTTTTCCTTCATCAGCCGGTGAAAGTTGAGCATCCGGTCGTTGATGAAAGCGCTCACGAAGATAATATTACCGTCGCGGACGTAATATTCGGGATTGGCGAGAATATCGTCCATCATTTGTTCGACGGTGACCGAAATGCGCGGCGGCAGCTGCGCCAGAACGCGCCATGCCTGCATTACGCCGTCTTTTTCCGAAAACTCGTCGCTGCCGAAGATCCTGCTGCCGGTACCGTCCGCGCGCAAAGGCGAACCCGGGAGCCCGTCGGGATCGGTGTTGGCGATCAGTCTGGTCGTGACGCCCTGACGCATAAAATGATCGAGCAGCGACGCCGCGACCGAAATACAGGGCTCGATCTTTTCGGGGGCGTCAAGTTCGGGCGGACGCGGCTCGATTATGATCGACTGCATATTCAAAACAATATTGAACCGGTCGTCGCGCGGCGTTTCGTGCCGGTGCACCACGAGCCGTCCGAGCCGCGCGCTCTGTTTCCAGGCGATCGACCGGAACGGGTCGTGAACGTCGTAATCGCGAATGCCGCAAAAGCTCATAGGGTCGTCGAGAAGGCCGT
This sequence comes from uncultured Ruminococcus sp., assembly GCA_902783905.1. Classification (GTDB taxonomy): domain Bacteria; phylum Bacillota; class Clostridia; order Oscillospirales; family CAG-272; genus CAG-390. The sequence continues at coordinate 2,438 of CACZSP010000091.1, read as the reverse complement.
TTTCCACGGTGCGCGTGCCGGTAAACGTCGGAGTGAGGATCAGTTCGGAGATGTTGTCGAGCGCCAGCGGAAGTACGGTAAGTATTCCTTTTTTGCTCGGTTCCGGATCTATTTTGTCGGACAGTTCGTCGAGCCCGAGCGCGTCGTTCGTGATCCAGTGCAGAAGCACCTGCTCGGCAGTATACCTGCCTCTTTTGGCGGCGGTCACGCGCCAGCGTCTTGACAGGCGGCTGTGCGCGGCCAGATCGCTGACGTTCGCGGCGGTAGACTCGTAACGGATCTTTCCGCCGTCGGTGTCGAAAACGAACCGCAGCCCGTCGGGAAGCGTCGTTTCGAACTGCAAAAACGAAATGTCCCTGTCTGTCACGTTTTCTATGACCTGATCGAGATAAAGCGTTTCTCCGGAGAAAACCTCGTCACGGTCGAACTCGAAATGATATTTCAGACTGACCGGTATCCGCTTCCGGAACCGTTTGCGCCCGATCAGATAAACCGCGATAAAGGACAGGACGAAGGACAGAACAAGCCAGATCAAACCGGCACCCCCGTCACTCCAGCGGGACGGTCACCGTCGTCAGCAGGTGTTCGACGTAATCCTCACCGCTTTTAGAGGCATGTATATTCGACTGTGTCTGGGTTATCAGCCGGTGAGCGAGGACCGGCAGGGCAAGCTCCTTCACGTCGTCGGGTATGACGTAGTCTCTGCCGTTCATTGCCGCCCAGGCCTTCGACGCCCGCGTCATGGCGACCGCGCCGCGCGGGCTGACGCCGAGTTTCAATTGATTGCGGTCTTCGCGCGTGGTCCGCACAAGCTTAACGATATAATCGCGTACGGCTGAGCTCACGCGGACCCGGGCGATCTCGCGCCGCGCTTCGTCGATCTCGCCGATATCCGCGACGGGTCCCGGGATTGCCGCCGGCTCTTCGGCGGACTCCCGTTCCACGATCCTTTTTTCGCTATTTTCGTCGGGGTAGCCGACGTGAAGTTTCATCATAAAGCGGTCTATCTGCGCCTCGGGCAGAGGGAAGGTCCCCTGAAACTCGAGCGGATTCATTGTAGCAAGCACTGTGAAAAGGGAAGAGAGCGGCAGCGTTTCGCCGTCTATCGTCACCGCAGATTCCTCCATGCATTCGAGCAGCGCCGACTGCGTTCTCGGAGTGGCGCGGTTTATCTCGTCGGCAAGGAGGAAATTAGAAAAAACGGGGCCTTCGCGGAGTTTGAACGTCCCCGAAGACTGATCGAAATAATTGATTCCGGTGATATCCGACGGAAGAAGATCGGGCGTGAACTGGACGCGCCTGCAGGTCGCGCCGACCGACGCCGATATCGCTTTGACCAAACGCGTTTTGCCGGTTCCCGGGACGTCCTCGAGAAGGACGTGCCCTCCGCAGAACATAGCGCATATTATGAAGCGGGCGACGGTTCGCTTGCCGTATATCACCTTTTCGATATTTCCGCAGATTTTGTCGGTAAGTGTTGAAGTGAATGTCTGATTATCCATAGCGGTTCCATTTCATTTCGTCAGCATCTCATGGCTGACAATCGTGTGTCCGCATACACGGCAGGTTTGCGTTCCGGCGGGATTATCCGACAGACACACGGCGCATTCCCGGTCGCACCTCGAGTCGCTGGGCGGAATCACGACTGCGCGATCCGTTCCGTAAAGGTGAAAGGCGGTGACTCCCTCGCAAAAGCGGCCGGTCACGGCCTCCGACGTGTTCGTTCCTCCTCCGAGTTTTCCGCGATTGATCTGAAGCTTTTCTTCGTCGGCTTTCCTGATTTTCGTTTTTCCGGACGGTTCTTCAAGCGTGAGATAAATCATGTTTTTCATATAGGTCCCCTCCCGCTCCCCCTTGCTGAATGCTTCCTGAACCATGACGGTCTTGACGGAAACGTTTTTTACGGTCCCGTACCAGGTGCTGTCGGCAAGGACCGTGTAAATCTTTGTTATGAACACGGGCACCAGGAACAAAATCACGGTGGCGGGGATCCTGAATCCCGGACCTGTTTTTCCGAACAGTCTTTCGCCGAACAGAATCACGACCGCCGCAACAACGCCTTCGAGCAGCACGAACGGGACGAGTTTTTTGAACAGCCGTCCCAGCGCGTATTTTTTCAGATCCTTCGGAAGATTCATTTTACACCTCTCGCGGGAAAAAATCCGGCAGTAACGGGCGCTCACGTACGGGGGCGTCTATACTGCCGGATTTTATCATTGATGAAGGGAACACCCCGCATTTATTATATCATGACATGGGGGGGGGGTCAAGTGCTTTTGTGAAAAAACTGTACAGAGCATGTCCATCTTTTTTTATCCGTTTTCGAATTTGCGAAAAATATTATACCTTATCTTCGCGGATCGGCAACAGAACGTTTTTCGAGAAAAATTCAACCTGCGTTCGAGAAAGAGCGCCGGTTTTGGAAAAAAACCGAAAAT
>CACZSP010000090.1 GCA_902783905.1 uncultured Ruminococcus sp. | reverse complement strand
TCCCGCTGCGGGGACTATGCTCGTCAGGGGAGAGGTGGTCGGCGTGACCTTCAGATATCTCGACGTAGCCGACGACTGACGGGATATTTCTTAAGACAAAAAAATACACTTTTATCATTACCGCAAATACTCCGCTTGATCGGAAGACGTTTGTGCATTCGAGGCCGAATGAAAAAGAAAAAGCGGACATCCCGGCGGGAAGCGGTACCCGCCAACTGCCCCCCGGGGTTGCCGACCTGTCAGCCATCAGCAGGTTAGCAGCCCCTTCCCGGGGGCGATGCCCGACCGGAGACGATTATGAAGATCATTCTCGGCAGGGAAAGACCGACAATTGAAAAGATCGCCGCCTTATGCGGCGGCAGACTGCTCCCGGGCGACCGAAAAGGCATCCGGGTTTCTTCCGTTTGTACAGATTCGAGAGAAGCCGGAAAGGGAAGTCTCTTTTTGGCCATCCGCGGCGCGAAGACCGACGGCCACAGATATCTGCGTCAGGTTTCCGAAGCCGGCGGAGCGTGCGCGATTGCCGAGTATATTCCCGAGGACAGGGGGGGACTTCCTCTCATTCTCGTCGATTCCACCGTTGCCGCTCTCGGAAGATTCGCAAAGGCGTATTCCGCGGGCGACGAGGCAAAGAGGATCGCAGTCACGGGAAGCGTCGGAAAGACGACCACGAAGGAAATGACCGCGTGCGTTATAGGCGGGGGCTGCTTCCGTTCGGAGGGAAATTTCAATTCGGTCATCGGTATGCCGATGTCACTTCTGTCGGTCGCGGGATCTCCCGAATACGAGGTCTTCGAGCTCGGTCTCGAGGAGGCGGGAGAAATATCGTATATGTCTTCGATCATCCGTCCCTCGGTGGCGGTGATCACCAACGTCGGCTCGTCGCACCTTGAGCATATCGGTTCGCGCGAAAAGCTGGTGCGCGAGAAACTGTCGGTTGCCGATCATATTCCTTCCGACGGAAAACTGTTCGTCGGGACGGGATCAGAGGACCTGATCGACGCGGTCAGTGGAGATCCGAGAGTCAGCTTTTTCTCGGGCGATCCCACGGGACGCGAGGATTTCTTTGCCGAAAACGCCGTCGAATCGGACGGCGGTCAGACATTCGATATCATCGGACCCGACAGAACGGTCCGCGGATGCCGCATAGAATACTACGGAGAGCACAACAGGCGCGCCGCCGTTTCGGCGGCAGCCGTCGGGATGTTTTTCGGATTCGACGACGATCAAATAAGGCAGGGCCTTGAGCGGTTCAGATCGGTCGGCATGCGGCAGCGCACCGAAAGAATAGCCGGAATTACAATTATTAACGACTGCTACAACGCCTCCCCCGAGTCGATGCGCGCGGCCTGCAGACTGCTTTCCCGGACCGCCGAGGACACGCACGGAAGAAGAATAGCCCTTCTCGGGGACATGTTCGAGCTGGGGGAAAACTCCGACAGGTGGCACCGGGAGACCGGACGCTTCTTTGCCGAAAACGGAACGGATGTTCTCGTTACATTCGGAAAGAGCGCGCAGCTTTATTCCGAGGGGGCGGAGGGCATTATTCCGCCCGATCGCCGTATTTCGTTCACCGATCCGTCGGACGTTCATTCGCCCGCCGCGGCTCTGGCGGAAATACTCAGGCCGGGCGACGTCCTTATAGTCAAGGCGAGCAACGGAATGCACGCGGAAAGGGTGTCCGCGGAGCTTGCACAAATGCTTGGCGGTAAAACGAAGGGAGAAGGACAGCAATGATCGGACGTCAGATCATATTTTCATTTTCCGCGCTGGCGGCGGTGTTTATCGTTACGGTCGTCCTGCTGAAGATCCTGATTCCCGTACTCAGAAGTCACAAGATCGGACAGAAGATAAACGATATAGGACCGCGCTGGCACAAAAACAAGGAGGGAACGCCCATCATGGGCGGTATCTCCTTCATCATACCGTCCTTCCTCCTTTTTGCCGGGGTCGCGGTATGGGCGGCAGTCAGCGGGCGGATGCGGGAGTTTCTTCCGTCGCTCCTCGCCGCGGCTATGGCGATACTCAACGGCGCCGTCGGATTCGTGGACGATTACGTAAAGCTGATAAAAAAGCGCAACAAGGGACTGTCGGCGATCCAGAAGCTGATATTCCAGTTTGCCATTGCAGCCGCCTTCGTTGCAGCCGCGGCCCTGCTCGGAGTTGCGGATACCGCGCTGAGGATCCCGTTTACCGATAAGTCTGTCGAGCTCGGTTTCTTCTACTACGTGTTTGCGGCGGTCCTTATAGTCGGAATGGTCAACGCCGTCAATCTGACCGACGGCATCGACGGACTTGCGTCGTCGGTTACCTGCGTTTACGGTATTCTGTTCCTCGTTTATTCGCTGGTCTCCCGGATCTGGGGGATATCCGCTTTGTCCGCCGCCGTCATCGGCGGTACCGCCGGATTCCTCGTATACAATTTTTATCCGGCAAGGATTTTTATGGGAGACACCGGATCGCTTTTCCTCGGCGGAATGGTCGCGGGGCTTGCTTTTGCGGCAGGAAATCCCCTGATCGTACTTATCGGCGGTCTTATCTACGTGATAGAGACGGCGTCGGTAATACTGCAGGTCGGATATTTCAAACTGACCCACGGCAAGCGCCTGTTTCTCATGTCGCCCATCCATCATCATTTTGAAAAGTGCGGATGGAGCGAAATAAAAATAGTTGCCGTGTTCAGCGCGGTAACTCTCGTCGCCTGCGCGGCGGCCTGGTTCGGACTATGACCGGCGGAGAGGTTCTTCAGCGCAGGGAAAGGGCTCTCGTAAAGGGCTCGCCCGACGTGATCTTTTCCGTCCTTTGCATCCTTCTTATCTCTCTCGGCAGTTTGATGCTGTTCAGCGCCGGCAGCGCGTATTACGAAGGAAACAGCTTCTATCACCTGATACAGCATCTCAAGCACCTTCTGGTCGGACTTATTCCGGCACTGATCGTAATGATCGTTATGACTCCGCGCCTTGGGAAGGTGATGGCGGTCGTCGCGTATTCCGCGACGATGGTTCTTCTCGTTGCCGTTCTCGTTTTCGGTTTTACCAGCGGAGGAGCCAAAAGGTGGATAAGCGTCGGAGGAATTTCTCTTCAGCCCTCGGAATTCGCAAAAACAGGGCTTATCATGATTCTCGCCCTTTACTACAGCGCCGATACCGAACGGGTGAAATTCAGGAAGGGCAGATTCTGGAGTTCTCTTCTTTACGGGATAATAATACCGCTTCTTTTCATCGGAGCGGTCGCGGTCCTGGTAATTCTCGAAAAACACATTTCCGGAACGGTTATAATCATCGGCATCGGAATAGTGATGATGTTCCTCGGAGGAACGAATTTCGTTGCCCTCGCGCTTACCGGAGTATCGGTTTTCATACCGGTGGTTTCGGTTGCCTTCGCATGGCCTTACGCACGGGCGAGGATAGAAGGCCTTTTCAACCGCGGACGTGACACGTCGGGCGCCGACTGGCAGTCGACCGAAGGACTGTACGCCATGGGGACGGGGGGATGGTTCGGACTGGGCATCGGAAACTCCCGCCTCAAATACGGGTACGTTTCGCAGCCCCAGAACGATTTTATCTTCGCCGTTATCTGCGAGGAACTGGGATTTATCGGTACTACGGTTATTATGCTTCTTTTTCTCGCTCTCGTGGCGAGGGGTTTCATGCTTTCCGCCAGAACGGGGGACACCTTCTGTTCGCTGGTGATAGCGGGTATTTCGTTCAAGATAGCCCTTCACGTACTTCTCAATATTGCCGTCGTAAGCTCGGTTATCCCGAACACGGGTATTTCGCTGCCTTTCTTCAGCAGCGGCGGAAGCGCGACGATGATGCAGCTGATAGACGTCGGGCTGGTTCTCGGCTGTTCCAAATACGCCGACGCGCAGTGAAGATCGGAGAATTCCAATGAAAGTGCTGATTACCGGCGGCGGCACGGGCGGACACGTCAATCCCGCTCTTGCAGTTGCCGACAAGATAAAAGAATACTGCCCGGAGGCGGAAATCGCTTTCGTGGGGACTCCCGACGGAATCGAAAACGAGCTCGTTCCGGCGGCCGGATATCCTGTCTACCACGTTAACGTTATAGGGTTCCGCAGAAAGCTCTCGCTTCGCAACGTCCGGGCCGCCTGGCTCGCGCTCGTCTCCCCGCTCAGGGCGGCGGGGATCATCCGGAAGTTCAAACCGGATATCGTTTTCGGAACCGGAGGATACACCAGCTGGCCGATACTCGTGGCGGCTTCGAGAAAAAAGATCGTCACGGGAGTTCACGAAGCCAACGCCGTTCCGGGGCTTGCCGTGCGGAAGCTGGTACCGTACGTCGACCGGGTTTTCGTCAATTTCAAAGTCAGCATGCAGCAGCTGCCCGGGGCCGGAGAAAAGGCGATGCACGTCGGGTGCCCGCTGAGATCGGGAATCGGTAACATCGGAAAAGCCGAGGCGAGACGCCGACTCGGTATTCCGCAGGACAGTTTCTCGGTCGTCTCCTTCGGAGGAAGTCTCGGGGCCGAAAGAATGAACTCGGCCGCATTCGATTACATGATCAATTACGTGACGAGACATCCCGAAATCAATTATCTGCACGCCGCAGGAGGACGGTATTTTGACGGAGAGGTCGAAAAATTCCTCGCTGCCGGACTGGACAACTATCCGAATATCAGACTGGTAAAATACATTACCGATATGCCGCTTCGTCTCGCCGCCGCCGATCTCGTTATCTGCCGCTCGGGCGCCATCACGGTTTCCGAACTGTCGAGAGCGGGAAAGGCGTCGATACTGATTCCGTCACCCAACGTGACCGACAATCAGCAGTACAAGAACGCGAGAGTCCTTTCGGATTGCGGCGGAGCCGTGCTGATCGAGGAAAAGGATCTTGCCGACGGACGTCTTGCCGACGAGACCGAAAGACTGAAAAACGATCCGGAAAAGCTTCGCGCCATGGGCGACAGCATTCGCGCCGTATCGCCTCCCGACGCTGAGGGAGTAATCGCAAAAGAACTCTTCCGTCTGCTTGCCGGGAAGATCGCAAAAGAATAACGAAAAAAGATGAAAAAAGAAAAAAAGCCCGTGCCTGTCAGCGAAGAGCAGCCGTCTCTTCCCGAACAGGACGGGGAAAGAATGAGCGTGCGCTGTTACTCCATGTCGTCTTCATCCGCTAAACGCTGGCTGGAGGAAAACAGACAGGGAAGCGTGCGGCGCAACGTAATAAATAAAGAACGCCGGGACAGGAAAAACGACCCGTCGGTCAGAAGAAGGGGTAGAATCCTTCTGACGGTTCTGTCCGTCGCGGCGGCGGTCGGAGTCCTGATTCCCGCCGGAATACTGATCTTCCGTCAGTTCGTGATCAACGAATGCGAAATATCGGGAGATACCGGATATTCGGCGGCCGAACTTCTCGCGGCCACCGGGCTCGGTACGGGTGACAGCATCATAAAAGCCTCGCTTCCCGGTGTTGCCGGAAGGATCTGCGAGACTCTTCCCTACGTTAAGGAGTGCAGGGTAGGGGTATCCCTTCCGGACAAGGTGACGATAGAAGCGTACGACTATATTCCCGGGTTTTATCTTGAAAGCGGCGGGGATTATTTTGCGGTTTCCGAGGAACTGCGGGTGCTTGAAAAAGATTCTTCGCCCGACCGTTTTGAAGAAGCCGGGATACTGAAAGTCAAAGTTCCGCCGGTTTCCGAATGCATTGTCGGAAGAGATCTTGTCTTCTCGGGAAACTGCGACGGCAAATCGCTTCGCGAGCTGATCGGACTTCTCCGCGACGCGGATCTTTATTCCGGAACCGCCGAACTTGATATGTCGGATATCTATGCCACGTCAGTCACGCTGACGGGCGGCGGGACGGTGTATTTCGGAGACTGTACGTCGCTGAAGCAAAAATTCGAGACGGCTCTGCGGGTCATCGGGGAGTGCGGCGGAAGCTTCAACACGATAGACGTCTGTCTTCCCGGAAGCGCTTATCTGCGAAAAGATTAAAAAATTCAAAATAATACTTGAAAAAAAAATAAAAATATTATAATATATTATAAAGATATGACGGCAGCGCCGCACGTCCGGCGTTATGCGAAGATACGGAGGTAAAAAATGGCACAGCTCAACAGAGATATTTTTGACAGCGGAGTCAATATCAAGGTTGTCGGCGTCGGCGGCGGCGGTAACAACGCGGTGAACAGAATGATCACGGCCAATATCAACGGCGTCGAGTTCATCGCTATCAACACCGACAAGCAGGCTCTTCACTCCTGCAGCGCGGCAAACCAGATAATCATCGGTGAAAAGATTACAAAGGGTCACGGCGCCGGCGCCAACGCCGAGATCGGTCAGCGCGCCGCCGAGGAGAATACCGAGGACATAAAGAAAGCGCTCTCGGGAGCCGATATGGTGTTCATCGCCACGGGAATGGGCGGAGGCACCGGAACGGGAGCAGCGCCCGTGGTCGCGAGGATTGCGCACGAGATGGACATCCTTACCGTCGCGATAGTGACCAAGCCCTTCCTTTTCGAAGGACGCCGCAGAATGCTGCAGGCGGAGAAGGGGATCCAGGATCTCAGCCAGTACGTCGACTCCCTGGTCGTGATACCCAACGAGAGACTCAAACAGGTATCCGACACCAGGATAACCCTTTACAACGCCTTCGAGATAGCGGACGACGTTCTCCGCAGAGGCGTGCAGAGCATTTCCGAACTTATCAACGGCGACGGATTCATCAACCTTGACTTCGCCGACGTTACGGCGGTCATGCAGAACGCCGGATACGCTCACATGGGCGTCGGTTCCGCCACCGGCAAGGACAAGGCGGAGCTTGCCGCGAAAGCCGCGATATCCAGCCCGCTGCTCGAGACCTCGATCAAGGGCGCGACCGGAATACTCATCAATATCACGATTTCTCCCGACGTCGGACTCGAGGACGCCGATCTCGCCTCTTCGATGATCACCGAGGAAGCCGATCCCGACGCGAACGTTATCTGGGGTGTCGTCTTCGATCCCGAGCTTGACGATGAAATGAAGATCACGATCATCGCCACCGGCTTCGATCACAAGGAAGAAAAGCCCGCGGAAAAGGCGGCGCCGAAGCCCGCGGCTCCCGCGACCTCAGCGCCGAAGGCTCAGCCTGCCGCTCCCGCGACAAATGCCGCCCAGGCCGCGGCACAGCTCCAGCGCACCGCTCCGGGCGCACAGCAGGCGCCGGCGCGCGATCAGCAGCAGCCGGTCCAGCGCGAGGCGCAGCCGCAACAGCAGCAGAAACCTCCGGTAGTTCCTCCTCAGACGCAGCAGAAACCGGCGCAGGCACAGCCGCAGACTCAGACGAAAAAAGAACCGAGCACCGAAGAGATGGACTTTAATTCCCTGATGGAAATGATAAGATCCCGCAAGCCGAAGGACGATTTCAGAGGCACGGGAAGAAGATAAACGGGACTGCCCGGGGCTGTCAGAAGCATTTTTGACAGCCCCGAACGGTCTCTTTTTTTTCAGAAAAGAGAAGAATATGAACGTTTACGAATTTCAGAAGGCGCTTGCCGCCCCCGGCAGAAAAAAGATCATTCTCGACACCGACACCTACAACGAGGTGGACGACCAGTTCGCGCTTGCCTACGCGATGCTCTCGTCCGACAGCGTCGAACTGCTGAGCGTCAACGCGGCTCCCTTCCTTAACAGCCGCTCGACGTCCGCCGCCGACGGTATGGAGAAGAGCTACAGCGAAATATTCAGGATAATGAACCTGACCGATCCCGCGGCGGCGAAAAAAATACCCGTTTTTCGCGGATCGGAAAGATTTATGACGAAAACCGACGAATACGTGCAGTCGGACGCCTGCGACAATATCATAAACACCGTAATGTCGTCCGACGAACCGGTGTTCATCGTCGCGATCGGCGCAATCACGAACGTCGCCTCGGCAATAGTGAAATGCCCCGATATCGTCGGAAAGACCGGCGTCGTCTGGCTGGGCGGACACGCTCTTGAGCGTCCGGACACGAAGGAATTCAACTTAAAGCAGGATATTCCCGGCGCTCAGGCGCTTTTCGACAGCGGCATTCCGCTTCTGCAGATACCCTGCGACGGAGTCTGCTCCCAGTTCATAACGACGGTCCCCGAGCTTGAATACTATCTGCGCGGCAGAAACGCCCTCTGCGATTACCTCTGCGACATCACGGCAGGTTACACTAAGAATCCGTACGGCTGGTCGAAGGTTATATGGGACGTCACGGCGATCGGCGTCGCGACTGTTCCCAAGGCGTTTGAGTTTGTAACGGTCCCGCGTCCCTTCGTCACTTCGGACTGCCGCTGGGCGTTCGACGCGGCGAGAAAGCCGTACGTGTACGTGCGAAAGATCAGAAGAGATCCGCTTTACGCCGATCTGTTCCGCAAATTATCCGAAAAGCAATAAGCAATCGCAAAGGAGATAAAGGAAATGGCAGTATCGCTCAATCTTTCAAAACTCAAAAAGGAACTTGTCGCTCCCGTTACCGATTTCTGCAAAGAATACGGATGGAAGATATCGGACGAGGGACTCCTGCTCACCGTCCGCAGAGGATCTTTCCGGGGAATAAAACTGGAAAACGGCAAATGCACCGTCACATATCAGAAAAAATGCGAGATCTTCCGGCTTCTGACCCGCCTGAACCATATCGGAGGACAGGAAGGACACGATTATAAGGAAAATATCGAAGCTCCCGAGATGCTCTGTTATATGGTGGACGAGTCGAGAAACGCCGTCCTCAATATGAACGGCGCGAAGAAGCTGATACGCACTCTCGCGGCTCTCGGATACGATTCGATGATGCTTTACACCGAGGACACCTTCGAGGTACCGGGATATCCGTATTTCGGACACATGCGCGGCAGATTCGGCAAAGACGAGCTGAAGGAGATCAACGCCTACGCCGCCTCCTTCGGCATCGAACTGATCCCCTGCATCCAGACGCTTGCGCATCTTGCCACCGCCATCCGCTGGCCCGGTCTGCGTTCCTTCAGCGATACGCCCGACATTCTCCTTGCCGGAGACGAGCGCACCTACGGTTTCATCCGCGCTGTGCTTAAAGTCTGCGCCGAATGCTTCACCTCCCGCCGCATCAACATAGGCATGGACGAGGCTCACGCTCTTGGACTCGGCAATTATCTGAAAAAGAACGGATACCGCCCGGCGTCCGAGATCATGCTCGAACACCTGTCCCGCGTCGCGCAGATCTGCGCCGAGGAGGGATTTTCCCCGATGATGTGGAGCGATATGTTCTTCCGCATGGCGTTCGGCGGCAACTACCGCGTCAGGGAAGGGGATATATCTCCCGAGATAATGTCGAAGGTCCCGTCCAACGTCGCTCTCGTATACTGGGATTACTATTCGCTGGACAGGCAGATTTTCGACCACATGGTCGATTCGCATCTTAAATTCGACAACGAAGTCATTTTCGCAGGAGGCGCCTGGAAATGGGACGGATTCGCCCCGTCGAACAAATTCTCGCTGGCGTCGACCAAACTGCAGCTTGATTCCTGCGCCGAAAGAGGACTGCGCAAGATCATCGTAACCGGCTGGGGCGACAACGGAGGAGAGGCGTCGCAGTTCTCGATACTTCCCGTGCTGCTCTATTTCGCCGAATATCTTTACCTCGGCTGCGAACCCGACGAAAACCAGCTCGACTGGCGTTCAAACGAAGTCTACTGCGCGAAATGGAAGGATCTTCTCCTCTTCGATCTGCCGAACGCGCTTCCGGGCACCGCTCCCGGTGAGATCTCGCATCCGGTCGATCCCTGCAAATACCTGCTTTACAATGATCCGCTCGAGGGGCTTCTCGACAGACACATGGGGCCGGACGTCGCCGAATGGTACAAAAAGTACGCCGCCCTTCTTTCGGAACACACGGGC
>CACZSP010000089.1 GCA_902783905.1 uncultured Ruminococcus sp. | reverse complement strand
CTTGATAACTTCAAGATTGTGTTCGATCACAAGCACGGTGTTCCCGGCGTCAACGATCCGGGACAGCACGTCCAGAAGCTTTCTGACGTCCTCTGTATGAAGTCCGGTCGTCGGTTCGTCGAGGATGTAGAAGGTCTTTCCGGTGCCGCGTTTCGTCAGCTCGGTCGCGAGCTTGACCCGCTGCGCCTCCCCGCCCGATATGGTCGTAGACGGCTGGCCTATCTTTATGTATCCGAGTCCTACGTCGCACATCGTCTGAAGGAAACGTCGTATCTTCGGAATACCGTCGAAAAAGGAGAGCCCCTCTTCCGCGGTCATTTCAAGAACTTCGTAAATGTTCTTGCCCTTGTATTTGATCTCGAGAGTCTCGCGGTTGTATTTTTTTCCCTTGCAGACGTCGCAGGTCACGTAAACGTCGGGAAGAAAATGCATTTCGATACAGCGAACTCCGTCGCCGCCGCATGCCTCGCATCTGCCGCCCTTGACGTTGAAGGAAAACCTTCCGGGACCGTATCCTCTGGCGATCGCCTCCTGAGTCCTGGCGAAAAGCATCCTGATCTCGTTGAAAAGGCCGGTATAGGTCGCGGGATTGGACCTCGGAGTCCGTCCTATCGGGCTCTGGTCTATGCAGATAAGCTTGTCTAGGTTTTCATATCCCGAAACGGTGCCCTTTACGCCCGGCTTTTTCCGCGCTCCGTTGAGCTCGGCTGCAAGGACGGGAGAGATCACTCCGTTTACGAGAGATGACTTTCCAGAGCCCGACACCCCGGTGACGCATACGAAGCATCCGAGCGGCACGTCGACTGCAAGATTCTTCAGGTTGTTGACCGCCGCGTTTCTCACCGAAAGAACGTGTCCGTTCCCCTTCCTGCGCTCGGCCGGAACAGGGATCTTTTTTCTGCCGGAAAGATAGTCTCCGGTTATCGAAGCGGTGTTCGCGGCGACCTCGGCGGGCGTTCCGCAGGCGACGACGTATCCTCCGTGCACTCCGGCTCCAGGTCCGATATCGACTATGTAATCGGCAGCCCGCATCATTTCCTCGTCGTGTTCGACGACAATAACGGTGTTTCCGAGATCGCGCAGCCTGCAGAGCGTGGAAATAAGTCTTCCGTTGTCCCGCTGGTGAAGTCCGATGCTCGGCTCGTCGAGGACGTAAAGCACCCCGGCGAGAGCCGATCCGATCTGAGTGGCGAGTCTTATCCTTTGTGCCTCGCCGCCCGACAGGGTACCGGCGCGTCTTGACAGAGTCAGATATTCGAGTCCGACGCTTTCGAGAAATTCGAGGCGCGCTCGTATCTCCTTGAGCACTTCCCTGACGATCTCGGCTTCAGACGGAGTCAGATCGATCCTTCCCGATCTCATAAGAGCGAGCGCGTCCGACACCGACTGATCGCAGAAGCGGTCGATCGGGAGTCCGGCGACGGTGACGGCGAGCGACATTTCGTTCAGGCGCCTGCCTTTGCAGACCGAGCACGGGATCTCCTCGACGAAATTCTCGTAATACTCCTCCATGCCGGAGATCTGAAGATACTGTTCTATCTTCCCGACGACGCCCTCGAATTTCACTACCTGCCGCCGCTCCTGACGGGAAAAAAACCTCGTAATATCATAAGTCTCGTCTCCCGTACCGTAAAGCAGAATATCGTACTGTTCGGGAGTCATATCGCAGATACGCGTATCGACGGTAAACCCGTGCCTTTCTCCGACCGCCGAGAAAAGCGGTCCCTTCCAGGAATCCTCGTCGAGGGTCTTGAAGCCGTTGACGGCAATCGCTCCCTCACGGAGCGTTTTCGTCCTGTCAGGTATGATCGCCTCCGGGGAAACCCGCCTTGTCACGCCGAGCCCGGCGCAGGCGGGGCAGGCGCCCGCGGGATTGTTGAACGAGAACATACGCGGCTCGAGTTCGCCGAAGGAAATCCCGTGCTCCTCGCAGGCGTACGCCTGAGAAAAGAACATCGTTTTCTCCTCTTCCCCGTCCCGCGGGACGGTGACCACCGAAAGATGTCCGTCGGCGAGAGCGAGCGCCGTTTCAACCGAATCCGACAGCCGCGTCCTTATTCCTTCACGCATCACCAGTCTGTCAACGACGACGTCCACGTCGTGCCGCAGGTTTTTGTCGAGTTTTATATCCTCGTCAAGGCCCCACAGGCTCCCGTCTATCCTGACTCTTGAATAGCCGGAACGTCTCGCGTCGGCAAGTACCTTTTCATGCATTCCCTTTTTGGCGCGGACGACGGGGGCAAGCACCATAAAGCGCTCTCCCTCGGGCATCGACATGATGCCGTCCAGTATTTTGTCCACCGTCTGCCGTCTGATCTCCTTGCCGCAGACCGGGCAGTGCGGGACGCCTACTCTCGCGTACAGAAGGCGCAGATAATCGTATATTTCGGTCACCGTTCCGACGGTCGACCGCGGGTTTTTCGACGTCGTTTTCTGATCTATCGAGATAGCCGGTGAAAGCCCCTCTATCATATCCACGTCCGGCTTGTCCAGCTGTCCGAGGAACTGGCGGGCGTAGGACGACAGAGACTCGACGAACCTGCGGTGACCTTCTGCGTAAAGAGTGTCGAAGGCGAGAGACGACTTACCCGAGCCTGAAAGCCCGGTCAGCACCGTCAGTCTGTCCCGCGGTATGTCGAGATCGATATTTTTGAGATTGTGGACCCGCGCTCCGCGGATCCTTATGTATTGTGAAGGCATTTTTACCTCTGATTTTTATGATAAACTAAAGTTGTTATTGGTTGTCAGTTAACAGTGGCAAGTGGGCAGTTGATACTGAAAAAGAAAAATGCTCACTGCTCACTGTCCGCCGTCAACCGTTCACTTTCTTCCGCCAAGTTCTTTTATCCTGTCCCGTATGTAGGCGGCAAGCTCGAAATCCAGTCTTGACGCCGCCTTTTTCATTTCTGCCGTCAGCTTTTCGATCTGCTTTGCGCGTTCGGAGGCGGTCATTTTTTCCGCCTTTCCGCCGTCCTTCCGCTGTTTTCCGCCGCTCTTCGGATCATCCGGAGAGGCAATTGAAATGACGTCGCGTATCTCCTTTTCGACCGAACGCGGAACGATGCCGTGCTCCTCGTTGTATTTCTTCTGGATACCGCGGCGCCTTTCGGTTTCGTCGATCGCCCGTCTCATCGAACCTGTGACGGTGTCGGCGTACATGATAACCCTGCCGTGCTCGTTCCTCGCGGCGCGCCCTACGGTCTGTATCAGCGACGTCTCGGCCCGGAGAAATCCCTCCTTGTCGGCGTCGAGTATCGCCACCAGCGAAACTTCCGGTATGTCCAACCCCTCGCGAAGCAGGTTGATTCCGACCAGTACGTCGAAAACTCCGAGTCGCAGATCTCTTATGATCTGCATTCTCTCCATCGTTTCGACGTTGAAATGAATATATCTGACCTTTATTCCGTTCTCCGACAGATAATCGGTCAGGTCCTCCGCCATATTCCGCGTCAGCGTCGTGACAAGGACCCGCTCTCCGGCCTGTGTCGTCTTCTTTATCTCGCCGAGCAGATCGTCAACCTGTCCTTCGATCGGCCGCACTTCAATTTCGGGGTCGAGCAGTCCCGTCGGGCGGATCAGCTGCTCGGTGAACCCGTCGCTGTTTTCCTTTTCGTAATCTCCCGGCGTCGCGCTGACGAAGACCGCCTGATTGATTCTCTTTTCAAACTCTTCGAAATAGAGCGGGCGGTTGTCGTAAGCCGACGGCAGGCGAAATCCGTAGTCGATGAGATTTTTTTTCCTCGCCGTGTCGCCCCCGCTCATTCCGCGGACCTGCGGCAGAGTGACGTGGCTTTCATCGACGAAAAGAAGCCAGTCGCGGGGAAAATAATCCAGCAGACAGAATGGCGTCGATCCGGGTGCGCGCCCGGAAAGGACCCGGGAATAGTTTTCGACGCCCGAACAGAATCCGATCTCCCGCAGCATTTCAAGATCGTATTTTGTTCTCTCGGTTATTCTCTGCGCCTCGATCAGCTTGTCCTTAGAGCGGAAATACTCGGCTCTCTCATTCATTTCCTTTTCGATTTCGCCGAGTGCCGCCTCGCGTTTCCGGTCGGAGACCGCGTAGTGAGTCGCGGGATATATCGCCGCGTACGAGAGCCGACGGACGACCTCTCCCGTTACAGTGTCGATCTCGGACAGACGGTCTATCACGTCTCCGAAAAACTCCACTCTTACAGCCCTGTCACCGCTGGACGCTGGTATGACGTCGACGGTGTCCCCCTTGACTCTGAAGCAGTCACGAGCGGGCGCCGTGTCGTTGCGGGTGTAGCTTATCGCTGTCAGCCTCTTCAGAAGATAGTTTCTGTCCATTTCGGCTCCGGGGCGAAGAGAAACGAGAAGCGACGAATACTCCTCCGGATCGCCGAGCGAATAAATGCAGGAAACGCTGGCGACTATGATGACGTCGCGCCTCTCGAAAAGAGCGCTCGTCGCGCTGTGGCGCAACCGGTCGATCTCGTCGTTGATAAGAGCGTCCTTTTCAATATACATATCTTTTCCGGGGATGTAGGCCTCGGGCTGATAATAATCGTAGTATGAAACGAAAAACTCTACGGCGTTGTCAGGAAAAAACTCCCGGAATTCCGAACAAAGCTGGGCCGCAAGCGTCTTGTTGTGGGCAAGAACGAGGGTCGGACGGTTGACGGCGGCGATAACGTTCGCCATCGTAAACGTCTTTCCCGATCCGGTGACGCCGAGAAGGGTCTGCATCCTTTTCCCTTCCCTGATGCCTCTGACAAGATCCTCTATCGCCTTCGGCTGATCTCCGGTCGGCCGGAAATCCGACACGAGACGAAAGCCCTTTCCCTGCTCAGTCATCGGTGGATCCTCCTTCTTCTTTCCGCTTTTTTGACGATAAAACCGCTCTGCCGACGATCGCCGCTGCGACTCCTCCGATAAAAGCGCCGAGCGTGTTGAGTATTACGTCGTCGACGTCGGTGTGACGCGCCATCGGAATCTGGCAGATCTCGATAAAAACCGAAAGGCAGGCGCCGCAAAGCGTGGCCGCCGGAATTCCCTTTCGGTACGCACGGCTAAAGAAATAACCCAGCGGAACGAAAACCGCCACGTTTCCGATAACGTTGATAACGGTGAATTCGGCGAATCCGTCAGTCCCGATATATCCGCGCCAGGTTCTGAAAAGATCGAAGGGCCTGAAATTATAGTATTCCGGACGCAGCGCGCACCCGGGTTCTATCCTGATCCCCGACAGCCTCCCGTCGGTAGAGAGCGTCTGCGAAAGGATCAGAACGACGGTAAGCCAGAACAGGAAAAGCGCCGCCTCGTGCCGCAGCGGAGAAGGTTTTTTCAGCGAAAGCAGCCTGGCGGGAATATATATCAGTGAAAACACGGCCGCCCATGGCAGCAGCAAAAGAAAACGTTCAAGTAAAAACATGGACCTCTACTCACTCTGTTTATACCTGCCATAGTATAGCACTTTATCCGTGACCCGTCAATAAAAAGATAAACGGCAGATATGAAATAAATATTATATTCAAATTATCAGGCAGGCGTCTCCGAACGAGAAGAAGCGGTATCTTTCTTCTACCGCGACACGGTAGGCGGAGAGCATTTTTTCTCTGTCCCAGAGAGCCGAGACAAGCATCAGCAGCGTGCTTTCGGGAAGATGGAAATTGGTTATCAGGGCGTCGGTGGCGCGGAAGCGGTACCCGGGATAGATGAAAATACCGGTGTCGGCGCTCATCGGGCGAACGGTTCCGTCTTCGTCGGCGGCGCTCTCAAGCGTGCGGCAGGAGGTGGTCCCGACGCAGATTATTCTTCCTCCGGCACGCCGGCGGGCGTTTATGATATCCGCGCTTTCCCGCGACACGCTGAAAAACTCGGTGTGCATAACGTGATCGGTTATCCTGTCCTCCTTGACCGGACGGAAGGTACCGAGTCCGACGTGAAGCATTACGGGAACGACTGCGACGCCCATTCCTCTGATCCTGCCGAGCAGTTCATCCGTAAAGTGAAGTCCGGCGGTCGGAGCGGCGGCGGAGCCCTCCTCTCTCGCGTAGACCGTCTGATAACGTCCGTAATCCTCCTGCTTCTCCGTGATATACGGCGGGAGCGGCATGGCGCCTATCTCGTCAAGCAGGGTATAGACCGTCGGATATTTCTGTTTGTCGTACTCAAGCCGGACTATCCTGTTGCCGTCATCGACAACCTCTTCGACGACCGCGCGGCATATACCGCCGCCCAAAGATACCGCGTCTCCCTGCCGCGCCTTTTTCCCCGGCCGGGCAAGCGCCTCCCAGCGGTTCTCTTCGCCGCGCATCCTCAGAAGCAGTATTTCGACGGGAGCGCTTCCTCCCTCTCTGATACCGGTGAGTCTCGCAGGTATGACCTTCGAATCGTTGATAACGAGGGTGTCGTCCGGGCGAAGAAACTCAGGCAGATCGTAAAAATGCCTGTGCAGAATTTCACCGGTCCTGCGGTCGATCACCATAAGACGCGAGGAATCTCTCGGCTCCGCCGCGTGCTGTGCGATAAGTTCGGGCGGCAGATCGTAGTAAAAATCGCTCTTCTTTAGTTCTGTCTCGTTTTTCGGATTAATAATCACGTTTTCCATCTTAAACTCTCTTGAATGCCGTCAACAAATAATACTGCATAATATTATACTATAAATCCGCAGGGATTTCAACTTTCCGTGATTGACAATCCGGGATAAATATATTATAATATTTTACGTCATATTTTACGTTCAGCAATTAAAGCGAAAGGACGGCGCCGACGGCGCCGGTTTATGCAATGGCAGACAACAGGAAAATGGTCGAGCAGATCACGTCGATGGACGCCGATTTTGCTCAGTGGTACACCGATATCGTAAAGAAAGCCGAGCTTGTCGACTATTCGGGAGTCAAGGGCTGTATGATAATCCGCCCGTACGGATACGCGATCTGGGAAAACATCCAGCGCATCCTCGACGCGGAATTCAAAAAGCTCGGACATGAAAACGTATATATGCCGATGTTCATCCCCGAATCGCTTCTTCAGAGGGAAAAGGATCACGTAGCGGGTTTTGCTCCCGAGTGCGCCTGGGTCACCGTCGGCGGACAGAACCAGCTGACGGAGCGTCTCTGCGTCAGGCCGACGTCAGAGACTCTCTTCTGCGAGCATTACAGGAATATCATTCACTCATACCGCGATCTGCCCAAGCTTTACAACCAGTGGTGCAACGTGGTCAGATGGGAAAAAACGACGAGGCCCTTCCTGCGCACCTCGGAGTTCCTCTGGCAGGAGGGACACACGATGCACGAGACGGCCGAAGAAGCGAGAGCCGAAACTCTCCGCATGCTCGAGGTCTACGCGGACTTTTACGAAAAGACTCTCGCCATTCCGGTAGTCCGCGGACGCAAGACCGAAAAGGAAAAATTTGCCGGCGCGGTCGAGACCTACACAGTCGAGCCGATGATGCACAACGGATTCGCGCTCCAGGGCGGTACGTCACATTATTTCGGCGACGGATTCGCGCGCGCTTTCGACATAACCTACACCGACCGCGACAACGCGGTGAAATATCCTCACCAGACCTCCTGGGGAGTATCGACGAGAATGATCGGCGCCATCATTATGGCGCACGGCGACGACAACGGGCTCGTTCTTCCTCCCGCAGTCGCTCCGATTCAGGTTGCCGTCATCCCCGTAGCGCAGCACAAGGAGGGCGTTCTCGAAAAGGCGAAGGCCCTTGCCGATACGCTTTCCGCCGGCTTCCGCGTAAAACTGGACGACAGTGAAAACAGCACCGGCTGGAAATTCTCCCAGTACGAGATGAAGGGTGTTCCGCTCCGTCTCGAGATCGGTCCGCGGGACATCGAGAACAACTCCTGCGTCCTCGTATCGAGAGTGACGCGGGAAAAGACGGTCGTCTCGCTCGACGGCATCGCGGCGACGGTCGCGGACGCTCTTGAAAAGGTAAAGAACGAACTTTACCGCCGCGCGAAGGAAAACCTGGAAAAGAGGACTTCGTCCGCCGTATCTTACGACGAATTCCTCAAGACCGCCGAGGAAAAGAGCGGATTCATCCGCGCCATGTGGTGCGGAGACAGCGCCTGCGAGGACAAAATCAAGGACGAAACCGGCGGAGTCAAATCCCGCTGCATTCCTTTCGACGAAGAAAAACTGTCCGATGTCTGCGTCTGCTGCGGCAGACCGGCGAAGCATATGGTCGTCTGGGGCAGACAGTACTGATATTCGGAAAATAACAACGAAAAAAGGAGGGGCAAGCCATGAAAGCGTTCGGAAAATCGTTCCGCGAACGTCTTCGCGGTTTCGACCCCTTTCTTTTCGTATGCACGACTCTCCTCTCGCTGATCGGAATACTGACTCTTTACGGGATCCGCGACGCGACCGCGCGCGGTCCGGGACAGCTGAAAATGCAGATTGCCGCGACGGTTTTCGGCATCGCGGCAATGTTCCTTATTTCTTCATTCGATTACGAAACTATCGTCGACAAACTCTGGATCCCGCTTCTCGTCATTCAGATCGCGGTACTCGGATTCACCCTCGTATTCGGCACCGCGGAAGGTCAGAACAAAAGCTGGCTTTTTATAGGATCGGTCGGAGTTCAGCCCTCCGAATTCGCCAAGTTTTCGTATATCATAACCTTTTCAAAGCACCTTGATCTCGTCAAAGACAGGATCAACCGACCTCTGCCTCTCCTTTCCCTGCTCGCACACGCGGGTGCCGTCATCGGACTGATACTGCTTTCGGGAGACCTGGGAGTCGCCCTCGTGTACGTCGGCTTTACCGCCGTTATGATGTTTTCGGCGGGGCTTCACATCTTTTATTTCCTCGGCGCCGCCGGCGCGGCGGTGATTTCATTCCCGTACGTCTGGGATAAACTGAGAGAAGATCAGCGCCTTCGCATCATTTACGGATTTGAACCCGAAAAAGACCCTCTCGGCAAGGGAATGCAACCGCTGCTCGGAAGAAAATGCATCGAAAACGGCGGGTTTTTCGGTCAGGGGATCAACGGCGGATCGGTCTACAAAAGTCTGTACGCGTGTGAAAACGATTTTGCTTTCTCCTCCGTTTGCGAAAAGTTCGGTATCGTCTGCGGCATAGCGGTCATCCTTCTTCTCCTCGCGGCGGTCGTTCGGATATATATGATCGGCAGCAATTCCCGTAAGGACGCCGGGTCCTTTATATGCGCCGGAATCGCCGGCGCGATAATGATCCAGACGGCGGAGAATATCGG
>CACZSP010000088.1 GCA_902783905.1 uncultured Ruminococcus sp. | reverse complement strand
GTTTATCATTATTGACATCTGCTTTTCCTTATGATAAAATATACCTTGAATATTTGTTACTTCAGGAACTGAAAATGCAGCTGTTTATGAAAACCCTTCTCCGGTCCTTTTCTCTCCTTGATACCGGTCTTGGGACCTACCGGATCTGGACGCTGATCTGCGCCGTTTTTTTCCCCGCGGTCTGTGCCGTGGCTGTTTTCGGGGCGCTGTTCCGTGCCGAGGGGAAAAGAAAACTCACCGTATATTTTATAACGCTGCCGGTGTATTTTTCCCTGACCGCATTCGTATTCACCGACCTGGCACACTCGGCTTCGATCTTTGTTCCGGACGCCGGGAACATCTTTTCCGACGTATCCGGCTTCATTTCGGCTCTCGCTTTCGGTATCGTTTATCTCGGGATAAACGTGCTTATCTGCTCGCCGGGAGTTATGAAAATCTCCGGAAGAACGGCAGCCGCCGTAATGACGGTAATATTCTTCACAATCGAAGCGCTTACCGTAGTCAACGTTATCATCGTCTCACCGTCGGGCAAACCCGCCCCGTCGACCGGATCGGTTTTCCCGTTCGTTTCCCGCCTTCCGAAACCCTTTGATTTTCTCAAAGACCTGATAATAGACGTTCCGGCTGCGGCGATTGCGGTTCTCTGTATCGTTCTGCTGTTTCTCTGCTTTTTCGCCAACAAAACGAGCGCGGAAATAAAAAAGGACGATATAGCAGCGCTCCGAAGATCCCGGAAAAAGGCCGGAAAAGCCGAAGAACCCGCCGACAAAAGCGAGTGTTCCGTCTGCCGTTATGCTTCGCATCTGAAAACCGATAAGCGTTCGGTACTCTGCGAATATCACGGTATAATTGCGCCGGACGGTTTTTGCGACAGGTTTGAATACGATCCCCTCAAACGAATCCCGGAAAGGAAAAAACATGAGAAAAACGGTTAAGCTTATATCGCTCGGTCTGGCAATGATTCTTCTTTTCACGCCTTTGATATCTTGCGGGGAAATCGAATACGCTCTTGTTTCTTCCGGAAACACGTCGGCGGATGGGTTCACTTACGACCTGTACGAAGACGGAAGCGCCGTTATAACCGGCGGAACCGTCCTGGACGGAATACTCGACATACCCGCATCGGTAGACGGCCACAAAGTTAAAGCCGTAGGCGACGAGGCGTTCCGTTCCAACGTTGAATTCCATTATCTGAAAATCGCTCCCTCGATTAAGAAGATCGGAAAATTCGCGTTTGCCGAATGCCAGAGACTGACGTTTGCCGACGTGGGTCAGCCGACCGACATCGGATTCTGCGCTTTTTACGACTGTAAAAACCTCACGTATCTGCGCGGACTCGACAAGGTAAAAACCATCGAGGAAATGGCTTTCTGCGGATGTCTCTGTCTTTCTTCTCTTACACTGCCCGATACGCTGACTTCAATCGGTGAACGCGCTTTCGCTCACTGCGTATCTCTTCCGTCCGTCCGGCTGCCGCGTTCGATAAAGACTATTGGGGCTGGAGTATTCTTCTCCTGCGACTCTCTGGCTTACGCGGACGTCTCCTCTCTTAAAATCATTCCTGAATCGACTTTTACTCTCTGCGGCGCTCTGTCACGCGTATACCTTTCGTCGAAACTGTCCGCAATCGGCATTCAGGCATTCAGAAGCTGCACCTCTCTGCAGGAAATATATCTTCCGAAATCACTCGCCGAGGTCGGCGAGGACGCCTTCGGTGACTGCCCGTCTCTGTCAGTCGTTAACTATTCCGGAAACGAAAAGGGCTTTTCGTCCGTCTCTTTTGCCGAAGGAAACGAGGTCGTGGCCGGCGCACGCCCATATTGCGGAATAAAGCTGCCGTCCGCCCCTGCAGCGGGTAAAACCCCGGCCTACGACGCGTGGAAACCGTCGGGCGACGCCGAACCGGGATACTCGTCCGGTGATCTGAATTACTCGCTCTACCCCGACGGGACGGCGGAAATCACGTCTTACTCCGGCAGCGCGTCCTCGGTAGTTATACCCGACCGCATCGACGGACACACGGTCGTTTCGATCGGAGCAAACGCCTTTTCCGAAAAAGAATCGCTGAAATCGGTGTCGATCGGCAAAAACGTAAAGCGAATTTGCGCGGGGGCCTTTTCCGGTTGTCCTCAGCTTTCAGAAATATCGGGCGGAAGCGAAGTATCCGAAATAGGAATAAACGCCTTTTACGGGACCGCCTGGTCGGACGCCGCTTCAAAAAACGAATTCTGCATTTTCGGTGACGGTGTACTCGTTTCCTACAACGGGACGGCTGCGTATACGTCTCTTCCTTCCGGAATAAAACACGTCGGAGCCGGCGCCTTTATGATGAACAATTCGATCGTATTCGCGGATCTCGGAAGTTCGGTCGTTACGATCGGAGATCAGGCGTTTGCCTTCTGCGAGTCGCTCAGAGGCCTTTTCTGCCCCGGGCTTGAGTCGATCGGAGATCTCGCTTTCATCGCGTGTACTCAGCTGACTTACGTCGATTTTTCCGAAAAGCTCGTATCGATAGGCAGCTCGGCTTTTGCCGACTGCTACCGTCTCAACTACGTCTGCCTCGGAGCCGGGATCGAATCGGTCGGCGCGGAAGCCTTCGCAAACTGTCAGAATATCCGATTCGTTTCTCTTCCCTCCGGAATATCCGAACTCCGCTCGGACGTCTTCAGCGGATGTATGCCGTTTTGCATTCTTTATCCCGGAACCGCAGAGGAGTTCAGGTCGATCTGCCGTGAAAACTCGGATTTTTATCTTGACGATCTTATACTCATAACCGAAGTAAAATGAAAGAGAAAAAAAGACTGTTCAAAAAACTGCCGCCGTCGGAAAACGCCGCGATCGCGGCGGGAGCGGTGCTCGCTCTGCTTAGCGCGGGACTGTTCGCGCTTTATTTCACAACCTATTATTTGCCTTTCGGACTTTGCGCGCTGATACCGGCGGTTCCCGCGGTACTTATCCCGGTCTGCGTATTTGTCTTTCCCCCGGATCCCGAAAAACAGACTCGACCGAGAGCGGTTATCGGATCCTCGGCGGCAATTGCCTCCGCGGCCGCGGCTGCAGTCGGCTGCGTGATTCTCATGAAGCGAATGACGTCTGTATTCCGTCAGACGTGGCTGACCCCTCTGCTGTGCGCCGTGCTTTTCATTCTTCTGGTCATAGCGGAAAAAGTATTTACCGGGAAGGCGGATGACGAAAGCGCCGATTCAAAACGGGAAAAGGCAGTACGCCTGTCTGCCGCGTCGGCTCTTTCGGCGACGAGAATCGCCCTTCTGCTGATTTTCGTCTGCACCGTCGTCCGGATGCTCGGCTTTTACGACGCGACGGTCTATCTCTGCTGGGCTGTGCTCGCGATCGTCTGCTACTCCGCGGCTTTTACCGTCCTTTCCTTCGCCGTCCGTATGATAAGACGGGAGGCGGGAGTCAATCCGGATCTTTCGATCCCGGTCCCGTTTTCGGGAAAACACGATCTGCGTGTTCTCGGTTACCTCGAAAAGAATACCGGGATCACGATGCACTCGCTATGGAGCATAAAGTTTCTTAAGACGCTTCTCCCGTATACGGTACTGTTTATAATCGTTACCCTGTGGCTTTCGACGTCAATAACGGTTATCGAGCCTTTCCGGAAAGGCGCTCTTTACAGGTGCGGATCGCTGAAAAAGGAACCGCTCGGTCCCGGACTTCACCTGACTCTGCCCTTCCCCTTCGATACCGTTGAAAAATACGAAACGGAATCGGTAAGAAAGCTGACTGTCGGTTATACTTCGGATACCGACGGGGACAATATCTGGACGGCGTCTCACGGTTCGGAGGAATTTCAGCTTCTGCTCGGAGGCGGAAACGAGCTTGTTTCGGTCAATCTACGCATCGAATACAAAATTTCGGATCTTATCCGATATCTCGAGTCATCCTCGTCGCCCGAAAAGCTTCTTGAATCCGCAGCGTACGAGCTGATTACCGAAAGGATTATCACAACCGATCTTGAAACTCTCATGGCGCAGGACCGGGAATCGTTCGCCGACGGATTCGCGGACGAGCTTTCACTCAGAATCGGAAAAGACGGGGGCATCGGACTGTCGGTGGTCTCGGTCGTGCTTGAAAGCATACATCCCCCGGTCAGCGTCGCGTCGGTATACCAGGAACTGATCAGCGCAAACATAAAAGCGTCTAAGCAGCTGCTTGACGCCGAAGCATACGCAAAAGTCAGAGTAACCGAAGCGGAGCAGCAAAGCACCGCGGCTCTTTTGTCCGCTGAAGCCGATAAAACCACAAACGTTGCCGATGCAAAGGCAAAGGTCGCGGAATTTCTCGCGGGAGTCGAAGCGGACGCGGCAAATCCCGGAACGTACATTTACGAAAAATACCTTTCCGCTATAAAAACCGCTTACGGAAACTCAAAACTCGTCATTCTCGGAGAGGGAGTCGACCGTTCGGATATCTGGCTTTACGGCACGGCATCCGCGTCAAACTGAAAAGGACGGATCGGATAATGGAAAAAACAGAAATAAGCAACGAAAAAAATAACGAAAAGAAGCCGCGCGGCTCGGTCGGAGGTCACGTCCTCCGCATCTTTCTCGCGCTGGCGGTCGTTCTGCTTCTCGTATGGTTCGGATTTACCTTCAGACTCCGCGAGGGGGACTGCGCAATAGTGCTGCGGTTCGGAGCTCCGCGAGCCGAAATGACCGAGGCGGGTCTTAAATGGAGACTTCCCTGGCCTTTTGAAACCGTCGTCACCTATGACGCCCGCCTGCGCTATCTCGAGTCCAATTATCTCGAAACAACGACGCACGATAAACGAAATATAATAATCAAATCCTACGTTATCTGGCGTATAGAAGATCCCGTACTGTTTCACAACAGCGTGGGAAGCAGCGGAAAGATAGATTCGTATATACACGATCAGATTTTCAGCGCGACGAACAGCGTTCTCGGCTCTTACGATCTTGAAAACCTCGTATCACTTGAAAAAGAAAGCATAAAGATCGACGAAGTGCAGGACAGAATTCTGACGGCGGTCGCCGAAAAATGCCGTTCAAGCTACGGTATCCTCGTCAAGGACGTCAGCATACTTCGTCTGTCACTGCCCAACATTAACCTTGAAAGCGTATTCGCTCAGATGACGGCGGAACGCCAGAAGGACATCGACACCATCCTTGCAACGGCAAGCCGCGACGCCGAAAAAATCAGGGCGGAAGCGGACGCCGAAGCGGCACAGATCATCGCCGACGGAACAACCAGGGC
>CACZSP010000087.1 GCA_902783905.1 uncultured Ruminococcus sp. | reverse complement strand
TTTTTGCACGTTTTTCAGCAGAAATCTGACTGAAAAGCTGCAAAAACCGAAATTCTCGCGCAAATTCGGCGGAATCCCGTCCGCCGATTCTGCCGGGGTGTTAAAAAGTCAGACTTTTTAAACAGCCCCTTAAAAAAGTGTTTTTCCCCTGCTTGGTGCGTGATTGACCGGTGTATCGGGACCTACGCATTCAAACGGGAGTCCGAAGGAATGATCGGAGGCCGTTTTGCAGACCTCCCGCGGAGCCCTTCCGGTTGACTTGTCCCGGGCGCGCCGCGGACGCTGGGAGCAGTGAAGCCGATGATAGGACTCCACCCTTTATTTCAGGGTTTCCTTTTTACGGCACACGGCCCGGCGGGGGAGACGGTTAAAAGACCCCGCGGAAGCGGGGTTTTTTAAGTGAAGACGCTGCGCCGGTGAAGTCGCTGCGCCGGTGAAGTCGCTGCGCCAACGGAGGAATGAAGGCGCGGCACTAACGGAGGAATGAAGGCGCGGCGCGGTATTGCCTTATATTTTTCGAGGTTACGTAAATGTCAATAAACTCTTTCTTTTCACGTCCGGGATTTCTGTCCGAGCCGCCGTACAAAGGCAGGCGGATGGGAATCTGCATACTGATCACACTTTTGCTTTTCTTTATATCAAGCGCCGTCATTTCGGTAGTGACGACGCCGATAGAAGCGGCCTGGTTTCTGGAAAACTTTGATTTTCAGTCGCTCGCTCAGCAGCTTAACGGAAGCTGGGGGTCGGTTAAAGACTATTTTTCGGGCCTTGCCGGATATTTAAAATCGGTAACCGATATGATGACGAATCTTCCGCCGTGGATCAGTCTCGTCTCGCTGTTTTCGTTTGCCGTTATCATAATAACCGTTTTCGTCTGCCGCAAAAAGATCGAAAAAGGAACTGTTCTCAGTCTGGGATTTACCCGCGAGGGCGTTTTTGCGAATTACGCAAAAGGGCTGCTCGTCGGATTCGTCATCTTTTCGGCGGCCGTCGGGCTCGGATGGCTGACGGGAGGACTGGAATTCGGCGGTTTTTCGGTTTCGGGCGCCGCGGACGCGGTTTACGTGGTCCTGTTCTTTCTGGGCTACGTCGTCCAGGGAATGGCGGAGGAAGTGCTCTGCCGCGGCTATCTTATGACGTCGCTTACTCGCAGATACAGTATTGCGACAGCGGTGCTGGTCAATTCGGCGTTTTTTGCGCTTCTCCATATGTTCAATAACGGCGTTTCGCTGCTTGCCTTCGTCAATCTGACTCTTTACGGCATATTTGCTTCGATGCTGATGCTGAAAACGGGCAATATCTGGATCGTCGGCGCCGTTCATACCGTATGGAACTTCGTGCAGGGCAATCTTTACGGCATAAGCGTCAGCGGGATGGGGAAGA
Organism: uncultured Ruminococcus sp.; assembly: GCA_902783905.1. Lineage (GTDB taxonomy): Bacteria > Bacillota > Clostridia > Oscillospirales > CAG-272 > CAG-390. Next base: position 2,361 of record CACZSP010000087.1, on the reverse strand, counting down.
ACCCGTCGGTCCTTTCGATGACGTCCACCGGACGCACCTTCCTGAACGGAGGAAAATTCGGGATGGAAGGCGGAATCTGCGTGAGCGCCGTGCTGCTCGCAGGTATCGCCGTTCTTGCGATACTCGCGAAGCGTGAAAACGAAAAGCGGACGACAGAGCCGCAGCAGGAAATATGAGGTGACGTACCATGACGATTAAACGTATCGTGAAAGCGCTTTTTTTACCGGCGCTTGCGATCCTGATTTTGGCTTCGTACGGATGCGGAAACGCCGCGCATGATCCGGAAGAGTCGAAAAACGGCACAGCCGCGTCGGCGCTTCCCGGGTCCGGGACAGCCGGGGCAACCGAGCCCGGAACCGAGCCGGAAACCGAACCGGTGACCGAACACGTTCATACTCCGGCGGCGGAGTATACCGTCGACAGAGAACCCACCTGCAAAACGGCGGGTTCGCAGTCGTACCATTGCGTCGACTGCGGGAAACCGGTCCCGGGGACGGAGGTCGAGATCCCCGCGGACCCCGAAAAACACGTTATAAACGACTGGGACTGGACTGAAACGCCCGCGTCATTCTGGAAGAAAGGCCTCCGCGAAGGGATCTGCTCAGAATGCGGACAGGGGCTGACGGAAGAACTTGATTATACCGTCCCCGTTGTTTACGTTTCGAACTGGGACGTCGAAACGCGCGCGTTCATGCCTTACACCAAAGGCAATGAGTTCAGATACGCTCTGAAAATCCGGGAGATGGATAATTACGAGCCGTTTTTCCCGGATTATGAAAATCCCGACGGAAACGACCTTCTCGTCGAGTTTTCGATTCTCTGGAACGAATCGCTGCACAGCCTCGGAGGAGATCTGACGGTCATGCACATCGAGGATTACAATCTCTTCAACATTTCGCTGACGGACGGCACGATCAGTTCCCGTGAGAGAACGGGAGACGTGTATCTTTATCCGACCGAAGAAGAGATCAAGGCGTTTCCCGCGCTGAAAAAGGTGCCGATCCAGGATTACGGATGGCACCGGATCGGGGTGCGTATCCATCAGGAAGCCACCGTCGAGGACGGCTCGCTGAAAAATACGTATATCGCCTCGATATATCTTGACGGGGAGATGGTCATTCAGGTCGATAAAAGCGCCTGGGTGTTCGAAGGCGATTACGGGAAGGGCCGAACGGTAAGCGACGCGAGTCTGTTCAAAGCCGAACTTGTAAACGGAAAGATAGATTATTACGAACACACTCTTCTCAACGAGATCCGCATCTGCCACGAGAACTTTTACAAGGCGGGAGATCCTTCATATCTTGTCATAGCGGATATATCCGTGACCTGCGGAAAGGATTTCGTTGAAAACGTCGGAAGGACCGCTGTTCCGGTCACGGGAGAACCTTTCGAAGCCGCCGCCGGCGTTTTCCTTCCCGCGACCCGTTATTTCACCGACTGACAGGGAGCGCGAACCCGGGGAGTTGCCGGTAGCAGCGGTCTGCATCCGGCGGGGCTTTCCCCGGAACCGAAGGATTATCCGGCGCGAGGTTATCCGAAAAACAAACTAAAAGGAGACTTTAGATCATGAAAAGAACGACACTGACGGCGGTCAGCGCCGCGCTGGCGCTGCTGATGATTGCGGGAGCGCTCGCCGGATGCGCCAAAACGGCGGACGTTGAAGATGCAACGACGCCTGCCTCGGCGGAAATCACGACGGCGCCCGAAGAGAGCACGCCGGAGGAGACGAAGCTTCAGCCGGATCTCGCGGAAACCGTCTGGGACCGCGAGTTCAGGATCCTCGGCTGCAGCGCCGACAACCATCATTCCTTTAAAAGCTTCGAGCTTTACGCCGAAACTCTGAACGGCGACACGATGAACGACTCGATCTTTTACCGCAACGAGTCGGTCAGAACCAGATACGGCATATCGGTAGTCCAGACCCTCGTCGACGACCCGAGCCAGAAGATCCCCATCGAATTCTCATCGGGTGAGGACAACTTCGATCTGGTCTTTGCGTATATCAGAGACATCGGGGGACTTGCTCAGAAAGGTTATTTTCTGGATCTTTACTCGCTCAAAAACGCCGATTTCACAAAGCCCTGGTGGAACAAAAACGTCAACGATGCGGTATCCGTCAAGGGACACCTCTTCTTCGGCGCCAGCGATTTCTCGCTAAGGGACAAAAACCGCGTTCAGCTGATCGTGGAGGACGATAAGTTGCTGTCCGAACTCAAGCTCGATCCGGTGCCCAAACTCGTGCGCAGTAACGAATGGACCGCCGAGAAGATGCAGGAGTACGTGACCGCCGCGAGCCGCGACCTGAACGGCGACGGAAAGCATACCGCCGAGGACCAGTACGGGATCGTCATGCATTCTTAC
>CACZSP010000086.1 GCA_902783905.1 uncultured Ruminococcus sp. | reverse complement strand
GTAAGAACCGGGGAAGACGCGGTCGAGTATCGCAGAAGAGTAGGTGGATGGCGGGATTCCGTCGCTCGGAACGTAGGTGACGGTCATCGTCAGTTCCTTGGTGGGCGCCCAGATCTCGAACTTGTCGGTAATGCCGTTGAGAGCGTATGACGGGAGGATCGCTCCGTAGGTCCCGACTACCGATTCGCGCACCAGCTTGTAATTGAAACTTTCAAGAGGATATGGCGTTTCTCCCAGAGATTTCATGAACGCTGAATATCCGTAATAGGCGCCGAGCCCCGTCCAGTGATGGTCGGATTTGAAATAGAGGTATTCGTCCCTGTGGGCGTACATCTCGTTGTAGATGTTGACGAAATTGATAGTTGGGTCGTAGGCGGTCGCCATAACGTTGAGCATTTCGCCCTGGTCGCGCCCGGCTTTCGGTATCTGGTTGACGTCGAGAAGCATGACGGCGTGAGGCGCCGCGACCATCGATACCCGGCATCCGAAGAGACGGCGGTAGTATTCCGCCATCTTGGAATACTCCTTGCCGAGACTTACAAGCAGACTGTCGCCGTAGTTTACCGGCTGATACAGACGGTCCTGATAGCGGAAGACTCCGCCCTGGATCTCCTGAACGTCGTCGGTCGTCGGACCGACGTGCTCCTGCTCTTTGACCGTTACAGCGCAGGCGGCGACAAGCGAGCCGCACTTCGCGGTGACCGTCGCGCTGCCCTTGCCGGTGGCGTACAGCGAGGCGCCGTTATTCGTCGGCGTCACCTGGACCACCGACGCGTTTGACGTCGTCCATTCCACGGGAGGCGGAGCGCCCGCTCCGGTCGAAGTCAGCGTAACCGACAGAAGTCCCGATCCGCCCGGCTTGAGTTCGACGCTCGACGCCGAGAGGGAGATCGATCTGAGTACGAACGGATCAGGGGTCGTCACCGGGGGAGAGGTCGTCACGGGAGGATCGCCCGAAGTTTCCTGACCCTCCTCCGTGGTAATATCGGGCGGAAGAGTTCCGGTATCCCCGGAGGTCGTCTCCTCTTCCCGCGTCGTGATCTCGGGAGGAAGGGTTATGTGGCTGAACTGATTCGGGTCGTAATCGGTCGTTTCGGGTCTCGATTCCACCGGATCGTCGACGTCGATCACGACGTATGGCTCTCCGTTTACACGGTACTGAAATCCCTTCAGTTCCTCCATCTTACGGGACGCCGAAACGAGGGCGTCGCGCTGCCAGAAGGTGTCGGAAATGAAATCGGATATTCCTTTGAAATACGATCCGTCAAAGAGGGCGGAGAAGGAAAACTCCGGGAAACGCGCCAGGTCCCTCTTTTCGGATTCCGAATAGACGGGACGCGAAAACTGAAACAGATTCAGAACCGCGACTCCGAAGAAGAGTATCGCAACGACGGAAAGGCAGACGGCGTTGACGACGAATCCCGGCTTTTTCGGGGATCGTCTTTTTTTGCTTTCGACGGTTTTTCTGTCCATCTTCGTCTGTACTCCTTAAAACCGTGTGTAAAGGAAGGGGGTGTAGGTGTTTCCCGCCATCCGGACCGTCGCCAGCGCAATGAAGGCGACGGCAAGCAGCGTTTTGACTATCCTCTCGGCAGCCGGGGTGACTTTTACTCTTTCCTTAAGTTTTCCGTAAAGGAAGGGAACGGTCGGGAGTGAGAGAATTATTCCCGCGATAAGAAGCCAGAAGTTCTGGCAAATGTAGGCGTTCACGTCGTTGTTGGTGAATCCGGTGACTCCGATCCCGAAAAGACGCCCGATGCTGGCGAAGGTGTCGTTTTCAAAATAGAAGAGAGCCATGCCGAAAAAGGTGGCGAGCAGGAATGTGCCGCGGGAAAAGATCCGCTCGCCCCAGCCGCTGCCCAGTTTCTTGCGCAGTTTGTCCACCCAGAGCATATCCGCCGTAAGCAGGATAAAATAGTAAATTCCCCAGAGGACGAAATTCCAGTTGGCTCCGTGCCAGAGTCCCGTGGCCAGCCAGACGGCAAAAAGGGCGATGACCGTCGGCAGGTATTTCGCGGCGTCCCTTTTTTTCTTTTTCATCAGCGACCGGGAAAGCTTTTTGATCCCGCGCGTATTGAGAACGGGATAGAAAAGGTAGTCCTTGAACCAGGTGCCGAGAGTTATATGCCAGCGCCTCCAGTACTCGGTGACGCTTCTGCTGGCGAAAGGATAGTTGAAGTTTTCGGGGAAATCGAACCCGAAGATCTTTCCGAGTCCGATCGCCATATCGCTGTAGCCCGAAAAATCGAAATAAAGCTGGAGCGAATAAAAGACGACTCCCATCCAGCCCGCCAGGACCAGGGTCTCATCCTTTATTCCGAAAAGCGAACGCACGACGCTGTCGCAGCTGTCGGCGATGATCACCTTTTTGGCAAGGCCGAGTGCGAAGCGGAAGACGCCGTCGTTGATGTGATTGATCGAATGATCCCGCTGCTCGAGCTGCGCCTCGATGTCCTGATATCTGACGATCGGCCCGGCGATGAGCTGAGGGAAGAAGGAAACGTAAAGAAGCAGCCGGACGAACGAATCCTGGCATTTTGTCACGCCTCGGTAGGTGTCGATGACGTAGGACATGGCCTGGAAGGTGAAAAAGCTTATTCCTATCGGCATCGCCAGTTTAACGAGGGCGATCTCCGATCCCGACAGGGCGTTGATATTGGTGATTATGAAGTTTGTGTATTTGAAAAAACCGAGCGTTCCGAGGTTCCCGAGCACCGCGACAGCGAGGAAGAGCTTTTTCTTTGCCGTGGGAGGTTCGTCTCCGTCGGCGGCGCAGAGTTTGCCGAAGATGAAATTGAAAAAGACGAGCCCGATCATCAGAAGCACGTATACCGGCTCTCCGAACGAGTAAAAGAGAAGCGAGAATACCGTCAGAATGATATTCTGCCAATACTGGCTTTTTCTCGCCGGACCGTAGTAGAGGATCAGGAGTACGGCGAGAAAAAGATAGACGAAAATAAGCGTTGAAAAAAGCATCCGAATGCTCCCGGGCGGTTTATCTTGTCGCTCTCTGCGCGATTATGTCGACCATTTCGCCGACGTTTTTCATTCCCACGACCTCTTTCATCATAAAGCGGAAGCCGAACTCATCCTCGACTTCTCCGATAAGGGTGACGTGAGTCAGCGAATCCCATCCCTCCACGTCGGCCGCGGTCGTTTTTTCTTCAAGCGATACGTCGGTATCGAGCACGAACGAGAATATCCCGTTCAGTTTGTCGAGTATTTCTTCACGCGTGTATTTTTTTGCCATTGCCGTTGATCCTTTCGTCGTTCGGGCGTGTTTATTCTGAAACCGTTATAAACGTTTTGCGGGGCTCGAATGTCCCGACGTCGGCGGAAAATTTTCCGTCTCCCTCCGGGGTGAAGCCCATGCGCGGGTAGATATCGGCGACCATACCGTTTTTCTTGGTCGGAAGATATTCGCCGATCACTTTTTTGTATCCTTTTTCGGACGCGGCCGATATGACCGAGTTGATGATGAACTCCTCCATTGTGCGCTTGAGTACGCGGCAGCTCATTATCCAGGTGTCGATAAAGAGGGTGTCCGGAGATATCTCCCTCATTATCACCGCGCTGATCAGTCCGCTGTCGCCGAACCGGTCGCGAAGGGTGAAATAACGCGTGACGCATCGCGGGTCGGATGCGATGTCTGCAATTTGCGCCTCGGTATATCTGACGGTACGCAGATTGAACTGATTGGAACGCTGGGAAAGCTGGGATATGCGCGGGTACCAGAATTTTTCAAAGGGTGCGCAGACGGCCTTCATTTCAAGGGCGTTCAGATAGTCCTCGTAGGATCCCGCCGCCGACGCTGCCTCGGCGCGTCCCGCCTCGGCGCGGTACATCTCGGTGCGGGAGGCGTCCTCCGCAGAGTGTGATACCGCCTCGAACAGTCCCTCCGAGCGCAGGAAGTTCACGTATTCCGCCGGGTCTTCCGGCATC
>CACZSP010000085.1 GCA_902783905.1 uncultured Ruminococcus sp. | reverse complement strand
GAAAGAGCTCTTGACGCCGCGAGAAACACTCTCGTTCCCTACACCTTCGCCGCCAAGACCGACGGAACCGCTTACGGTGCTCTCGTGACCAAGTATCTCGAAGAGATCGAGCCCGCCTTCAAGGGCATCAACCTCAACGACGGTCAGGACGCCTGGTACAACGTTGAAAAGGCGAAGAGCTTTGCCGAAAAGGCGAAGACCGAGCTCGGCGACAAGGTCAAAGAGTGGCCGGTACATCTCGACTACCCGGTACTCGGCACTTCCGAGAACAACAAGAACGGCGCTCTTGCCATGAAGAAGAGCATCGAAGACGCTATCGGCGATTACGTCAAGGTCAACCTTGTGATGTTCGATGACAAGACCGCTTACTACAGCGCGTTCTACACTGTTCCGACCGGTGCCGACAACTCCATCGACTTTGCGTTCTCCGCCGGTTGGGGACCTGACTACGGCGACCCGCTCACCTATATCAACTGCTACAACTCCGAGAACGGCGACATGCTCGCCTACTCCGGACTCAATCTTAAGTCCGACGGACAGTCCGAGTCCAACCTTGCCGCCATCGCCGCCATCGGCCTGAACGACGTCAAGGCTCAGCTCGACGCTGCCGTTTCCCTCTCCGGCGACGCCCGTATCGAAGCCTTTGCCAAGATCGAGGCAACTCTTCTTGCTAACGGTATTCTCAGACCGTACAGCACCTCCGGCGCGAACCTGGTCGTTACCACGGTCGTTCCGTTCTCCGCTGCATACGGACTTTACGGACAGGCTTCCTACAACGCGGTTCCCTACTTCAAATATATGAAGATCCAGAGCACCCCTGTAAAGGCCGCCGATTACCTTGCCGCCAAGGAGAAATGGCTGAAGGGCGAATAATCCGCCTTCCATAATGATTAGATATTAATCATTAATTTTATACGGAACAGCGGGGGCCGGAAGACTTGTTCTCCTGACGCCCGCTGTTTCGATTAAGGAGATTATTATGAAAAAGGGCTATATCCTGTCGCGGCTGCTCAGGTCGCTGATTTCCCTGTTTATAATAATAGTGATTGTATTCATAATGGTATACACGCTGGTACCGCGTGATAATATCTTCTTCGACGACCCGACCTTCCGCAAACTCGGCGGAAAGCCGGACGAAAAGAGGTCATACGTTCTTTCAACCTGGGAAAAACTCGGTTATCTTGATTTTCTGACCATTTCAGATTACTGCATCGGGCTGTACGGTCAGGCCGATGAACGCATTGAAGGCGCGCTTTCCCCGGATTCTCCCGAGTCTGCGCAGTTCCGGAAGGAATATACCGAAAAAGGATATACAGTAGAAGAGTTTACCGTCAGCAAGCGGCTGTATGCATACAAGGACATTCCTATTGCGAAAAGACTTATCAGCTGGTTCGGAAGTATTATTCAGATCGATACCCCGTGGGCGGTCAAGGATGAAAACAATCCCGATCTGGAAAGATATCTGAAGTTCGGTACGACTCCGACGGGGGCTCCGGCTCTTATCGGCAGCGGGACCGTTCACAAATATCTGCTTTACACGGATACGAATTTCCCGTTTATTCATCAGAACATCATAACTCTCAATATGGGGACGTCCTACCCCACCTTCCAGGGATTCGACGTGCTGAACGTCATCTTCCAGTCGCAGGGTGAAGAGGTAAAAAGGGAGGTCACCTTTGAGACCGGCTTAACAGCTCAATCCGCCATCATATTCGGTTCTCTCAAATACAAGGAAAACCCGGACAAGATGGACAAGACCAAATTTGTCGATAACTACGCGGATTATCAGACCAAAAAGAATCAGCCGTCCATGATAGGCACGTCCTTTATCATGGGAATCGTTGCTCTGGTCCTTTCCTACGTGATAGGACTTCCCGTCGGCGTCGCCATGGCGAAGCACAAGGATAAGCTGGTCGATAAGCTGGGTATGGTTTATATTATCTTTATTATCGCCGTGCCGTCGCTGGCATATATCTATCTTTTCAGATATATCGGCACCAAGCTGTTCGGACTGCCTTCGGTGTTTACCGTTTACGGTTCGGGTGACGTCAGGTCCTGGATCCTGCCGGCGTTCTCTCTCGCTCTTCCTTCGATCTCCGGACTAATGCTTTGGATGAGAAGGTACGTCGTCGACCAGATGAATTCCGACTACGTCAAATTCGCAAAGGCGAAGGGACTCAACAAGAGCGAGATATTCAACAATCACATCTTCAAGAATGCGGTTATTCCGATCGCTCACGGCATTCCCTCGTCTCTCGCTGGATGCATAACCGGAGCTATCATTACCGAGGCGGTTTATTCGGTCGGCGGTATGGGAAAGATGCTTCCCGACTCGATCACGAAATACAACAACTCCATGATCGTCGCCCTGACCTTCATGTTCGCGGGTATTTCGGTCCTTGCCGTGCTTGTCGGCGATATCGTTCTGACGAAGGTTGACCCGAGAATATCACTCAGTGAAAAGGCGGGCAGATCGTAATGAACTACTTCAAGAAGCACATGTTCGACAAATACAGCCTTGACAATCCCTCTTCGCTTTCCGGCTCCGTTCAGGATGAGAAGACGGATGACGCGGCTGTTAACGAAGACGAGCTTTTCTCGTTCGCCGAATTTGACGAGAGAAAATCCGAGATCATCGCCGCACCGCGTTACTCCTACTGGAAATCGGTCTGGAAGACCTTTGTCAGCAGCAAATTTACCATCGCCGTCGCGATAATAGTGATCTTTGTCGTGGTCTTCGCGTTCGTTTATCCGCTTTTCTCGGATTACGATCCGATGAACCCGAATCACATCAACGAATACGAAACGCACTACCTTGCTCCGTCTTTCAGTCACATATTCGGCACCGACAACGTCGGAAACGAAGTGTTTGACGTCGTCTGGGCGGGAGCCCGCAATTCACTGATCGTCAGCCTTACCGCGACAGCCATCAACATGGTAGTCGGAATAACCGTAGGCGCGATCTGGGGCTTTTCCAAAAAGATGGACAAGTGGATGATCGAGATATACAACGTTGTCGCCAACGTTCCGTTCCTGCTCCTCGCGATGATCCTGTCGTACGTTCTCGGCGCCGGCTTCGGTCCGCTGATCCTGACGATGACCGTCACCGACTGGATCTTCGTTGCGTATTTTATCAGGACGCAGGTAATGATCATCCGCGACCGCGAGTACAATCTCGCCTCCAAGTGCCTCGGTACGAGCACCTGGACGATGATCACGAAAAACATCCTTCCGTATCTGATCTCAGTCATTATGACGTACGTTGCCAGACAGGTCCCCTTGCTTATATCCTACGAGGTCTTCCTTTCCTATATGGGACTCGGACTCGGAAGCCAGTACGCGTCTCTCGGAAGATCGATCTCGACTTACACGACCTTCATGAAGGGACATCCGCATCTGTTCTGGATACCCGTTTCGATCATGGCGATCATTTCCATTTCACTTTACATCGTGGGTCAGAAACTTGCCGACGCAGCCGACCCCCGCACGCACAGATGACGGGAGGTTAAGATGGCAAAGAACGTTATACTGTCCGCAAAGGACGTTGAAGTCAGGTTTCGCGT
>CACZSP010000084.1 GCA_902783905.1 uncultured Ruminococcus sp. | reverse complement strand
CAGTGCGAAGCACGTCTTCATCAGCGCCGACAGGCGCGTCTTCACTGCGAGCGCCGCCAGGCGCGAAGCCTGTCGCTGTCCGCTGTCAACTTCATTTTACTCCGGATAAACCGAAGTAATACCGAAATACTCTTCAAGCGTCAGTCCGCTTTCGGCAACTTTCTTAGCCGCTTCGACGCCGATATATCTGAAGTGCCACGGTTCGTAAATGTATCCGGTAACTCCGGTCTTCCCCTTCATGTATCTGAGAATGTATCCGTATTCGTGGCAGTGCTCGGCAAGCCATTTCCCCTCGGCGGTGTTTTCGAAGGTTTCGTCAAGCGTCCAGGTCCCGTCCTGGTTGATATCCATTGCAAGCCCCGACTGGTGTTCGGAATGGCCGGGATGCGCCGAATATTCCTCGGCGTAGGCATATCCGTACCAGTATACGTAATTCTCGTACAGACTCTTCTGCAGCGCGTAATCCCTGTACCCCGACTGGATCTTGAAATACACTCCCGCCTGCCTTCCCGCCTCCTGCATGGCGTTGAAGGCGGCGCGGGCCTCCTCGGTCAGATCTCCCGGATCATAGTTCGCCGGTAGCGAGTAGGTCTTGTTTGCGATAAGTACGCCGCCGACGTAGGTTATTCCGTCCTTTTCCTCGATGGCGAATCCGTTGTCGGAAACACCGACGAGAACGGCGCCTTCCACCGGCGAGGTCAGATACCTGAGCGTGGGCGGTGCCTCGGTTCCGGCCGAGGTCTCCTCCGCAGTCGTGACCGCCGCCTTGGTTGTTTCATCCTTCGTTTCCGCGGCGGTTGTTACGGCTTCGGTCGTCTGCTTCTCGGTGGGATCGGCCGTCGTGACTTCGGCAGACGACGGTTCCTCCGCCGTCGAATCGGGAGCGGAAACGTCGCTTTCGCCGGCCGTGCCTGACGGTTCATCCGTTTCCGGTCCGGCTTCGGTCGCCGAAACCTCCGCGGTTCCGGTATTCTCGGGCGGCCGTTTGGTGCCGAAACGGTTTTCGACCATCATAAGCACGAGAATGACGATAACCGCGACGGCCAGTATGACGGCAAGCACAGCAAGAAGCCGGTCACCCGGATTATCCCCTCTTCTGAATCTTCTGTTTCTTTCCATTGCAGATAATTATTCCTTTGTTTTTTTCGCGATATCGAAAAATGCGGTGACTGCCGATCTTTCCTTTCCCGGAAGGTGTCCGCAGGAGGCGTAATCGGTCAGTATCAGTCCCGAAGCAAGCTTTATCCTGATCTGCTCTCCCGGGGCCGGCTCGCAGAACTCGGATCCCTCGTGTATATCCGGCTCAAGCGGATCCGCGATATCGGTACCGGCTTCCTGTTTTGCCTGATCGGCGGCGAGAGTCAGCGGCCCGAAGAAAAACGCCCTCTTCCCGTTTATATCCTCGAACCGAAGAGAGGTTTCCCAGTCGATGCGGAATACCTCGCCGTTTTCTTCGTCCGCGGTCACCGCGGCATATCCGCCCTCCGCGCCGAACGGAACCGTCTTTCCGCCAGACTTTATCTCAAAGCCGCGGGCAAACGAAGGTATCCTGAAATACATGCGTATTTTTCCGGTTCCCGACGGGATAATCTCGACCGTCGCTCCGGAACGGGAAGGATAGCCGGTCCGGCAGACGACCTTCACGCGTCCGCCTCCGACGGGGAATTCTCCCTCTCCCGGCAGATACCCGTTGACCGTAATGCAATCTCTCCCCGGCAACACCGAAAGAAGGGGCGGCAGGGCGACTCCCGCCGACGCGATGCATGCGCAGCAGCCGTAATGGCGCCCGTTTCCCCAGAATTTCAGGCCCCCGGTCTTGCGGAATCTTGAATTTCTGAAAAGAGGGCTGTAGCTGTCGAAAGGAAGCGGATCGAGCAGCGTTCCGTTCCTTTCGTAAAAAATCCGGTATCCGGTCGTGTTGAAGGATCCGTAAAGGGCGTTGAGCGCCGATTTTTCGATCCTTGAGAAATACTTTTCCTCTCCGGACAGCAGGTGCAGCTTTGCGTTCAGCCGCATCCAGGTGACGCTGACGCAGGTCTCCTGCATAATTCCTTCAGAATACTCGGTCTGCTTTTTCGCCGAATTGTCGAATAGCTCGTGAGTGCATCCGGAGCAGCCGATGACGGTGACGTCGGTTTCGTCGACGGCGTCGGCGAAACGCCTGACCGCTTCAAGATATTTCTCCTCTCCCGTAACCGTGTAGTATTCGAGGGCCCCCTCGAAAAAAGACATGGTCTCGTAAGCCTTGTTTTCCGGATATTCGAAGGGCATTTTCTTTCCCTCGATGGCAAGGGCGACAAGATCCCCTCCGCTGCACCCGCCGGTCGAAAGGATATAGCGGGCGAATTCGAGAAATCTTTTCTCCGGGCGCACCTTGTACAGGTTCACGACCGGCTCGAGTACCGAGCAGGAATTGACTCCGAGCCAGTGATTGCTTGTCTCGGTGATATTCTTTTTCCCGGGTCCGACGTGCGCGATCAGAGCGTCGGCGTGGCGGACGGCCGCTTCGACGACAGACCCGGCAAGTTCCGGATCCCGGCAGATTTCGTAAAAATGAAGGAATCCGGTGAGCACGTATTTTCTTCCCCACACGTCCCATCCGGAGAAGCGGCGTTCGTCGGAATAGGTCGAAAAGCTTCCGTCGGCTCTTTCTGTCGAAAGCATGTCGCGGACGCTTTCTTCGATTATTCCGTACAGCCGGTCGTCTCCGGTCGCCCGGTAGACGAGACAGGCGCCGCGCATCGTTTTTCCCCAGAATTCGCATCTCCATCCGAGATCGGCGTCGTCCGGCTCGTATCTGAACAGGTCCGCAAATTCCCGCCAAAGCTCTTTTTTCCCGAGCTGCTCCCTGACGGTGAATGCAACGGCTTCCTCCGCCCTTCCGGTCCAGTGAACGCCGCCGGGAAGCGGGAGCGCCGAGGTTCTGTCTGAATTTCGGATCATCTGAACTCTCCGTATCGAAAAAGACGGGGGGCAGCCGGATATCCCGGAATGCCCCCGGCGGGCGGATCATTCCGCCGTCTGATCAAGATAAATTACTATTTTGCGGTTGTTCTCGCTGCCGATGGAGTTGGTGGAGACCCCCTTCATCGACTGAATCTCGGAGTGAATAATCCTTCTTTCGTAGGGGCTCATCGGTTCGAGCATGACGCTCCTCTTGTATTTGAGCACCTTTTCGGCCTGACGGCGAGCCAGTTGGCGGAGAGCTTCCTCTCTCTTGGCGCGATAGCCCTCGACGTCGAGATTGACCCTGACGAATTCCCTCTTTTCACCGTTCTCGCGGCGGTTTGCCGCAAGATTAATGAGATACTGAAGGGAATCCAGCGTGTCGCCGTGATGACCGATAAGCACGCCGGCGCCCTCTCCGGTGACGTCGATGACGAAATCTCCGTCGGAATCGTAGGAGGTTTCGATCTTCGCGTCTATTCCCATATCGTCAAGGATTGTCTTTATGAAATTGAGCGCGTCCTTCTCTCCCGGAAGGATCGCCGAAGCCGCTATTTCGCAGTCGACAGCTCCGATCCCGAGAAAGCCCTTTTTTGCCTCGGTAACGACCCGGTAATCCACCTGTCCGGGATCGACTCCCAGCTTTGCCGCCGCCTCGGCGACCGCTTCTTCAAGCGTTTTTGCTCTGACTGTTATTTCTTCTTTCATACTGAATCCCTCTGATGGCAGTTATTTCTTCTGTTCCTTTTTTCCGTCGCCGCGGTCGTCGTCCTTCAGCGGCGCTTTTTCGATAAGGCTCTTTCCGTCGGGATCCGACGAGCCGAGCTTCTTTTCGATCTCGGCATTTTCCTCGGGAGTCACGTAGTCCTCGTCGTCCTGATGGAATATCGACTGCGGATTGTTCTTTCCCGCGTCGATATCAAGATTGTATTTTTTGTATTTCGGAGCCTTCCCCGCGTATTCTCTTTCGGCCGCCTTGTACTCCTCCTCGGTAAAAGTGGGCATGGGCATCAGCTTGAAGAGTATGAACTGCCGCAGCGTACTGATTATGCTCTTGAAAATCCAGTATACTCCTATAGCCGCGGGAACGATGAAGGTGATGTAAACCGAGAAGGCGGGCATCATTATGTCCATTACGGTGTTCGAACATCCGGTCGCCTTGTCGGTCGCGGCGTCTCCCGACGCCTGCTGATAGCTGAGCTTGCGGCTGATCTTCATGCTGGCGAAATAGACGCCGAAGGTCAGCACGGGGATAAGAAGCAGACCGAGTGTGCCCCAGTTCCAGTTGGCTTTGTCGAAGAGCGCCTTGAAATTCGGCGTTTCGGCAAGATTAAGGCCGAGAAATCTGAAATCCGGAAGGCCCTTGTCCACCGCTTTTGTAAACTGTTCGAGGACTTCTGTCCCGGACAGTTCGATCTTTGACAGCGATTCCGGCTTTTTGTCGACGAACTCGACGACGCCGCTGAAGAAATCGAGACCTTTTTCCTTGATAAGGTCTACCAGTTTGATAGTGTTGTTTCCCTTCGACGCGGAATCGAGAACGATCCCGAGCCCGCCGTTTTCAGCCGTTTCGGTGACGAAGGTCGTCATGGCGGTGATCGCGTCCTTGGCGACACCGAGAACGTATCTGAGCGGGTTTATAACGACCTGATAAAGCGCTATGATTATCGGCAGCTGAAGGAGCGTCGGAAGACAACCGGAAAACTGGTTGAAATGCTCCTCCTGATACATTTCCTGTATCTCTGCGCTCATCCGCTGCTGGGCGGTGCGGTCGGTCTGACCCTTGTATTTGTTTCTGATCGCCATCTCCTTCGGGCGGAGCGACGCCTGCTTGATCGTGTTTTTCTGCTGTTTGATTCCGAACGGAAGCAGCAGAATCTCGACGATCAGCGCGAAGATGAAGAGAGCGATCATATAGTTGCCGGTCAGTCTGTCCAGCCAGCCGAGAAAGGAACCTATCCAGCCGAGTATGGCATCAATCATCTCTTAAAAAATCATCCCGTTTCAACCGGGACTGTCCTTTCCGTTTTTCGGTACGCCAGACGTGGCGTCCGTTTCAGTCCGCGCGGGAGACGGCCCCGCGTCTTTTTCTTCGTCCGTTTCATACAGCGAGATGCCGGACGGCGCTTCTCCGGTTCGACGGAAACCTCTCTCGGGGACCGGATCGTATCCTCCCTCGCAAAAAGGATTGCATCGGAGGATCCTCCCGACCGTGAGAATTGTTCCGGCAAAAAAGCCGCGTTTTTGATATGCCTCGAGGGCATAGGCAGAGCACGTAGGTGTGAACCTGCATGTGGAGTGACGTTTGAGCGGCGACAGGAATCTTCTGTAGAAACGTATGAGCGCGATACAAATATATTTCATTCTTTTCCGGGCACCGGCGCGGGCTTGAGGATCCCGAGCTTGACAAAGGACTTTTCGATATCCTCCCGCACTTCCGGCATTTTGGCGCCGTTAATCCTTCCCGACGCCGCCAGTACGATCAGATACCCGTGTCCGAGTCTGCCGTCCCCGTCCTTTTCGATAAGCCGGTAGGATTCTCTGAGCAGCCTGCGGGCGCGGACGCGCTCGACGGCTCCGCCGATCTTTTTTCCTACCGTCAGTCCGAGGCGGTTGTGGACGCGCGAGAGAGGATCGGCTTTCGTGATCCGTCCCGCCGCTTTGTCGCGGAGGACGTAGACGTATACGTACCTTCCCCTGACGCTCTTCTGCGACGCGTATGCCTTCTGAAAAAGATGGTTTTCTGTAATCGCGATATTTTTCATCGTTTTCGCTCCGTGCGCGCTTCCGTTTACACACCGGTTATTTGTTTTCGGGGGCTGCAAAAAGGAATCGTCCTTCTTTCAGCCCCCGCAAGGTAATCTCTTCAGTAAGACAGTCTCTTTCTGCCTTTGGCGCGCCTTCTCTTTAGGACTTCTCTGCCGTCACGGGTCTTCATTCTTTTTCTGAATCCGTGCTCTTTCTGACGCTGAAGCTTTTTGGGCTGATATGTTCTGAGCATTTCGGCACCTCCTTGTTTCTTAATTCGGAAGCGTTGCGCTCCGGGGGAAAACGCCCGTACACAATGACATATAATTATATAACGGAACCGAGCGGTTTGTCAATAGTAAAATTAAAATATCCGCGGAAAAGCCGCTCCAGAGCCCGCATTTGCGGGAAATCCGGACGTTATTTTATCTTTTCGTACGCCGAATAGATGTCGTCCAGTTTGCGCGCGTTGGATTTTCCCGCGCTTCGCAGAGTCGACGAAATATCCTTTACCTTGTTGCTGATATTGTCTCCCATAATGGAATAAACGAGTCCCAAGGAGTTTGTGAAGGTCATGGCAAAATCGAAGGTCATGGTGTCGCGGATGAGATCAAGCATGTAAACGGCGTCGGGATCGTTCAGATATCTGTATTTCAGCGTCGTCTCGTAGTAAGCGGGAGTGACGTATTTCCTTCCGTACATGCAGAGCGCCTCGGTAACCGCTCCGGCCTTTTCCTTATCCGATATGTTCCTCATCACCGACACTGCGTTCATGGCGTCGCGGGCAGAGGAAATGTACTCCTTCTGATCCGAATCGTATTTCGGATACGGGAGGATCCCGTAGTCCGAAGTCATGTCGCGCATTTTCGCGGCTTCGGCAAGCTTTTCCGGGAAGAAGAGGATATGCCCTGCGACGAATTCGGGATCGTGCGACGCGCCCTCGCCTTTGAACACCACCTGCTCCGGGTTCTCCCAGATCGAGGTGTAAAGCTTTGCGTAAGCTTCGATATACTTGTCGTTCGGAAGGTTCATCACCTGTTTTCCGGTGTCGTCCCTGACGGTGATCTTCGTATCCCAGGCGGTGGCTGAGAGACGGCAGGCGTGCCCGCTCATCGCAAGGCCGAAAAGATCGCCGTCGTCGGGGACGCCCGACGAGTTCAGATCGGCGTGAACGTCCCGGGAGAGTTCGAGCATCTTGTCGTAGGTCCACTCTCCCCTTTTCGCGATCCCGTAAAGGTCGTCGATGTGATAGGTCTCCGCCAGATCCTTGTTGTAGAAGACGCACATCATATACTCGTAAAGAGTGTATCCGATGTCTCCGACAGCCGTGTAGACCGCGCCGCCGATATTGACGTTTTCGGTGTACATCGGGCACCACCATTTAGCCGAAAGATCGACCTCCGGAAGATCAAGCAGGTTGTAAGAAAAACCTTTGATTCCTATGTTTACCGCGTAGGCGGAATGTGTCGAAACCAGATCGTAGGCGTCGGTGCCGCCGGCGTAGGCGTTTTCAACAACTTTAATGAAGGCGTCGCGGTTGTCCCAGTTACCCGGTTCCTCGATCAGTTCGATTTTTACGTTGAAGCGTTCCTCGATATCCAGGTTCCTCTTCGATACCGCGCTTTTTACGATATTCCCTTCGTCCTCGGTGGTCATATACTCGTAGCTTGTCAGCTTGCGTGCGAGGATCCTGTAGGTCGATTTGCCGAAATCGTACTTCCCTATCCTGTCGTCTATCTCCTCGGCGGTCTCTTCCGCCGTGACCGCTTCGGTCTCCGCCCCGGACGAAGCCGCGGGCGGCTGCGTGTCGTCGGTTTTGGTCCCGTCGGCGCATCCCGAAAAAGCCGGAACGAGCAGGCACAGAATCAGCATCAATGCGGTTATCCCGCAAATCTTCGTTTTCATCTTTTCTTCCTCCTGGAATCTTCCGGAATCAATACACCATAATTATATCCTTGAAAACGGAAAAAGTCAATAGCACGAAAACAAATGATTCACCGGCTCTTCCGCCTGCCAACGAAAACCGTCACAAAAAAAGCAAAAAAAGACGCGAAAAAAACACTTTTTTTTCAAAAAAGGTTGACTCGTTGTTTTTAATTTGATATAATAATTTTAAATATAAAATAACAATCTTCGAAGCAAGCAAAAAGGAGTATTTCCCATGCGCAAAATCGTTTCAACTCTTCTCTGCGCCGTAATGATCCTTTCGCTCGCCGTCGTCGGTATTTCCGCGGCGGAGGGAACGGCGGTAAAGACCGCCGAGGAATTTGCGGCCATGGATGCCGAAGGCAAGTACTATCTTGACGCCGACATCACACTTACCGATTCCTACGCCGAATTCAAGGGCACCCTCGACGGGAACGGCCACACCGTCACCGTCAGCGGCAAACCGGTTTTCGACAAACTGACGAGCGCCACCGTTACGAACCTCACAGTCGCCGGATCGGTCACGTCCACCGCCAACGTCGGAGCCCTCTGCGCGACCGGCGCCAACCTGACGCTTACCAAGGTCACCAATAAGGCTTCCGTCTCCCAGACGGGCGACGGCAAGTACGCCGGCGGTCTCGTAGGTCAGCTCAACACCATATCCGGAGCCAGCAAGGACAACAAGATCCCCTCCACCTTCACCGACTGCGTCAATGACGGCGCGATCTCCGGAAGCAAAGGAAAGAACCGTATAGGCGGTATCGTAGGCAACTCGGTCAAATATTCCGCCGCCACCTATATCAGGTGCGTCAACAACGGAGACATCAGCGCCCTTACGGGTATCTCCGGCACTCACTACATCGCCGGGATAGCCGGATCCGCCTTCGGATCCACCTTCATCGACTGCGTAAACAACGGCAAAATCACCAGCGTCGGCGGAACCGCCAATATGGGCGGCATCCTTGCCACGATGTCTCCCTCGCCTCAGGGAGGCGACCAGTCGGTCACGATCACCGGATGCGTCAACAACGGAACGCTGGACGCCACCAACGGACAGTGCGGCGGAATCGTCGGTCGCGCTTCCACTCCCGAGGACGGCAGCAACCCCAAGAAGCCGGAACTCAACGTCACTCAGGTCCTCACCCTCAAAAACTGCACTAACAACGGTCCCGTGACCTCCGGCGGCTCCTACGCCGGCGGACTTGTCGGTTACCTCTACGGCGCCACCAAGCTCGATTCCACGGGCGCTGAAAGAGGCTGGTATTCCTACGCCGTCATCACCGACTGCGTCAATACCGCGGCTATCACCGGAACGGGAGATTCCACTTTCGTTTCCCAGTTCATGGCTTATTCGAACTGCCACGATAACTCGATCAAAAACTGCTACGGCAGCGGCAGCGTTACCGCAAAGGACGACAAGCACGCCGTGTTTATCGGTCTTTCAGGCGACGACTCGACCAAGTACGACCTCGAGGGCAACTACGTCACCGACTCGACCAAATACTTCTCATACGCCGCTCCCGCCTCCGACGGGACTCCTTCCCCCAACGAGATCCCGATGAGCGCCGATCTCGCCGCCAAGGTGGCGATCGCCTCCGTCGCCGACATCAACGCGAAGATCGCCGCCATGTCGGCAACAACTCCCGATCCCGGCACCACTCCGGCAACTCCCGTTACCGGCGATTCGGTCGTCTGGGTCATCGCCCTTGCCGTCGTTTCGGTCTTCGGAATGGCAGTATCGCTCAAGACAAGTAAAAACTGATTTTTACCCGCCGTCCGGACGCGCAGAAGCGAGCCCGGCCGGCGGGTATTTCCACAACAAAATAATAAATTTTAAGATACAAGGAGTTTACAAAATGCGCAAGATTCTCGCCATCACCATCAGCGTGCTGATGATCCTCTCAGTCGCCTTCGTCTGCGTGAGCGCGGATGATCCCGCTCCGATCGCGTCCGCCGAAGATTTCGCGGCAATGACCGCCGACGGAAGCTACAAGCTGACCAAAGACATCACGCTTACCGCCACCT
>CACZSP010000083.1 GCA_902783905.1 uncultured Ruminococcus sp. | reverse complement strand
GGAAACAGACGGAAAATCAGCCGGCTAGGATGTGACGCGAAATCCGGGACGGATTTCGCCGTCGAATTGTGCGGTATTGCCTTAACTTTTAATTTTTCATTCACTGTCCACTGCCCACTTTTCATTTGCAATTCGGGCCGCGAGGCGGATTAAAGATTTTCGAGCAACGCTTCGTAAACAGTCAGCAAACGGTCGTATCCGGCCTCGGAAAAATGATGGTCGGGGGCGAGCCCGAGCGATACTCCCGCGTCCGCCCAGGCGATCTGAGCCGGATTCTGGAAGGAAATCCCGCAGCAGTGGTAGTTGTCGAAGCAGGGCATCGCCCAGATTCCGCAGATCTCCTTCATCGCCTCGACGTAGTCGATGTCCGAAAGGCCGACCTTGTTTTTCGAGGGCCAGCGGTTGTAATTCGTCAGGAAAAGTATCCGAGCCTGCGGATATTTTGCTGTCAGCCCGGCGATCAGAAGGTTCAGGGCGCCCTTGAAGGTGTATTTGTCGGTCGAACCGTTCTCGCCCAGCGGAACGCTCAGACGTTTGTCGTTCGCTCCTCCGAGGACGACGACGAAGTCTGCTCCGTCCTCCATCTCCTCGTAGCGCTCGCACATCGGGCGGTGTTTCGTTTCGGTATCCTGAGCGGCGACGGTGTTGCCGTTGATCCCGTAATTGAAGACTGTCATCCCGCGTTTTGCGGCAAGCTTGGATACCCAGGTCGCGTCGTTCCCGAGACGTCCGCCGTAAATCAGCGAGTCTCCGAGAGCGACCAGTTTTTTTCCGGAAAGATCGTTCATTGATTTTCCTCTTCCCTACGCGCTTCCGGCGCGTATAAAAAATCGGTTTCCTCCGGCCTGATGCCGAAGATGACGAACAGCATGTAAACAAGCACGGCGCACCCGATCACGGCGGTCAGCGTGACCGTCACCGGATCCCAGATCTTCCCCTCCCCGAGCTTTTCGATGAGGAATCCTCCGAAATCGAACAGTCCGTGTATCAGAACGCAAAGCCAGACGCAGCCGGTCTTCAGAAGGACTATCGAACACATCCCGCCGATGAGGAAGGAATAACCAATCTGCAGCAAGACTCCGCCGGGAGCGGCGCCGAGAAACAGATTGAAAAGGTGAACGAGTCCGAAAAGAGCGGACGAGACCGCCGTCGCAAGAAAGATCGAGCGGGTCGACGAACGCCTTTTTTCAAGTATCGCCGGATAAAGCACTCCGCGGAACGCAAGTTCCTCGAAAAGACCGATAGACAGCGATCTTAACACGTAAAGCGCAATATACTTTACGCCGCGGGTGACCGAGGCGGCTCCGGTGGCGAGTCCGATAAACGGGATATTGTTCAGCGCCACCAGCAGCGCGGCAAGAAACACCAAAACGTCACGAACCCCGGCTCCGGGTCTGAATCCGAATACCCGGTATCCGCTCCGCAGCGCGATCGGCATAAAAACGGCGGCTCCGAGCAGTTCCTTCACCGAAGTGCCTAAAAGGCCGTTTATCAGTTCGTCCTTCGACCACTCCGGAGGAAAAAACTCAAGGACGGCAAGGATGACGCATCCTGCCAGGACGGCGGCGTAATAAAACACCCGCCGTTTTTTGCTTTCCTGACCGCTCATGAGGCGCTCTCCGTTTTATCCTTCTTTCTTGCGTAAACGAAAAACCACAAAAGGGCGGAAAGGACGACCATCAGCACCGAAACCAGCTGAGACGGACTTAAGAAATTGACGACTGTCGCTCCTCTTTCGTCTCCGCGAAGATATTCGATGAAAAATCTCCAGATTCCGTAGCACAGAAGGTACAGGCAGAGATTCGCTCTCTTATCCTTCAGGGCGCGGTTTATCAGAAAGACGGCGAGAATTGCAAGGAAAAGCGATTCAAAAAGCTGTACCGGCAGCACTTTGCCCCCCGCCTGCTCCATATAAACGCCGGGAAAACCTTCGCATCTGATCCCGTGACAGCATCCGGCAAAAAAGCATCCGATCCGTCCGACGGAGTGAGCGGCGGGTACGCAGGCGGAAAAGATCTCGATAAGACCGGGAAGCGCTTTGATATGCATCCGGTCCCGGAAGACAAAACGGCCGACTCCGAAATAAAACGCAAACAGCACGCCGGCTCCTCCGGCAAATCCGCCCAGGAAGGTGGCCCCGGTACCGCTGTTTATTTCGAACGGGCTTCCGCCCAGCCAGTTGTAAACCGCCTGAAAAAGAACGGCGAACAGATACCCGATAATGACGGTGACGACTGCGTCGGCAAGTATGAAATTGTGGAGCTTCGGGTCAAGTTTCTTCCTGGATGAATACAGACAGAATACCGCCATCGCCGCGACGACCGCAAGACCCAGCATCAGGTCGTAAAGCGTCATCCCGAATATTATTTCGTCAGGGTACATGCCGCCTCCCTTTTTTCACAGCTCCGCGACCAGCTCGGGAAGCACCGGCTCGAAGGTCACTCCGTACCAGTGGTCCGGATGTTCCTTTGTTTTTATGATGCACTTGAGCGTATAATCGGCTGCGATCCTCGCGGATTCGGTTATGCTCTTTCCGCGCAGGTAAGCTCCGCAGAAAGCGGAAGCGAAAACGTCACCCGTTCCGTGGCATCCGGGTTCGAGGCGGACGTGCTCGTAGTAAAAGTCGGAGTCTCCGTCACGGATAGCGACTCCGGTATATCCCTTTCTGTAGCCGACTCCCGTCAGAACCGTTCTTTTGGCTCCGGCCGCCGACAGTGCGTCGAGAAGATCCTTTATATACTTTCCGTCGTATTCGGCCCTGTATCCGGTACCGGTGAGCAGGCACGCCTCGGTGATGTTCGGAAGGATGATGTCGGCCGAAAATACGAGCTTTTTCATCTCTTCGACAAATGGCATATCGAAACCGGTGTAAAGCTTCCCGTTGTCCGCCATGGCGGGATCGACGATAAGCGGCGCTCCCGGATCGAGGACTTCGGACGCAAGCGATTTTACGTATTCTATCTGCTTCGCGCTTCCCAGATACCCGGTGTATAAAGCAGAAAATGTCAGGCCTTCTTTTTTCCAGTGGTCACGGATGAGCGGGATGTCCTCGGTCAGATCTCTGAAGGTAAACCCCTTGAACCCTCCGGTATGTGTGGAAAGCACGGCGGAAGGAAGGATCGCCGTCTCGATCCCGCAGGCAGAAAGGATCGGCAAAGCTACCGTCAGCGAGCACTGCCCGACGCACGAAATATCCTGAACGGTCAGGATCCTCTGAAAACTTCTCATAATTCAACCTCTGTCATTCGATAACGTATTTTTTCATATCTTCCAACCGAAGAGCGTACAGTCTCTTCCCGGGGGACCTTTCTCCGTCGGCGACTCCCGTCCCGTCCGTTCCGGCGGAAGCCAGCGTGACGAAACCGTCGATTTCGGTCACCGGATTGTCTCCGAAAAACGCGCCGTCCGGATAATCCTCCGGCGCCGTTCCGTTTTTATATCCGGTTATCCCCTCCGCAACCAGAAGATAGTCCTTCCCGCGAACGGTCACCGTCTCATAAGCGGGCATGTCAGAAAGATACTCGAGTATTCCCTCGCGCATTTCGTGGTCAAGCGAACGGAAGCCCGAAAGCGTCGCGTCTCCTCCGTCGGAATTCCACGCCTGCATTTCCGCGATAAAGTCCGGGTCGGGAGTCCCGCCCTCCGAAAGCATTTTTTCAAATCCCGAAAGCATCCGGCAGGCAGTCCGCTCACGCCGTCCGGCTATCGGCCAGACGTTGTCCGCGTAGGACAGCTCGAGCAGAAGATCCGCCGTCTGTTCGCCGAAATCGACCATGTTCCCGAGAACGAACATAAAATCCTTTTCACCGAAGCGGATCTCTTTTTTCAGTTTTTCAAACAGATCGGCGTTTCCGAACAAATCGGTTGCAACGTAAGTCATAGTCATCCTCCGGATGAGGCGGATAATCCGCTTCAATCGCAAAACCGCCCCGAAGCGTACCCGGAGCAGTTTTTATTAAGGCAATACCGCACAATTCGCGTGTGCAGATTGCCGAGATGATTTTTTGTCTGTTTTCGCTGAGAAATCGCAGGAAAACAGG
>CACZSP010000082.1 GCA_902783905.1 uncultured Ruminococcus sp. | reverse complement strand
TCAGGCTGCGATCGCCGCTCTCGGAGCCATCGGATATCAGGCTGCTCAGGCCTCCGATCCCGGAACGACCACTCCGGTCGTCACCGGCGACGGTATCGTCTGGGTCGCCCTCGTTGCCGCCGTTTCGGTTCTCGGCATGGGCATCGCTCTGAAAACGGGCAAAAACTGAACTGATTTTCACCGTTTCCTTTTCGGGTAACGGATAACGACACTTACGGGGTTGTTAAAGAAGTCCTGCTTTTTTAACAGCCCCGTAAT
The DNA here is from genome assembly GCA_902783905.1 of uncultured Ruminococcus sp. GTDB lineage: Bacteria > Bacillota > Clostridia > Oscillospirales > CAG-272 > CAG-390. Next base: position 4,983 of record CACZSP010000082.1, on the reverse strand, counting down.
ATGCAAAAGCAGCAGAATAGTTGCGTTATTCAACAGTTTTACGCTTTACATTGTGATAATAAGATAGTATAATGTATGCAGTAAAATTATAAATATGATTTCTCAGGGAGGAAAAATCATGAAAAAGATCACAGCGATAATTCTCGCTGCTCTTCTTGCTCTCGCGTGTCTGCCGGTTCTTGCCGGCGCCGCATGGGACGGAACCTCTACCGAAGCCTACTCCGGCTCGGGAACCGAAGCCGATCCCTATGTGATCGACACACCCGCCAAACTGGCTAAGCTTGCCGCCGACGTCAACGGCGGTGAGGCCTTCTCCGGAAAGTACTTCACTCAGACTGCCGATATCGACCTCGGCGGCAAAGAGTGGACTCCGATAGGAGACGGCACCAAGGTTTTCTCGGGAATATACAACGGACGCGGCCACAAGATCAGCGGATTCTCCATCACGAAGATCCTGAACTTCACCGGACTCTTCGGCAAGGTAGTTGCAGAATCCGTCGAAGCCGGAGTATGCAACCTGACGATCGAAGGTTCGATTACCGACAACGGTGAAACCACGTTCGGCTCTCCTTCGGTCGGAGCCGTAGTCGGACAGGTCAACAACAACGGCGCGGTAGCAGGCAAGGTCAACGCCGTGTTCACCAATATCGTATCGAAGGTTGACATCGCTCTGAACAACCAGACACAGCAGCCGAGAGCCGGCGGACTCTTTGGACAAATGTATTTCGCGGTCGTCGAGAACTGTGTCAACGACGGAAATCTCTCCACGACAGCCACTAAAGACGTCCGTCTCGGCGGATTCACCGGTCAGTTTGCCCGCTGCGACTTCAAGGGCTGCGTCAACAACGGAAACGTAACCGCTGTGACCACCGGCAACATTGCGATTCAGGTCGCCGGATTCGCGGCGTTCTGCACCGCTCCCTCCAAGGAAGCCGACGGTAATCTAGACCCGCGCGGCTCGGTCATCGAAAATTCGATCAACAACGGCAACATCAGTGGCGAGTGCTCCGGGCAAAAGGGCGTATGCGTCGCCGGATTCGTCGGAAACTTCTGGACCAACACAGGCGCCAGCCTTCTCACCATTAAAAACTGCCTGAACACCGGCAAGATTACGTCTAAACAGGCCGAAGGCGGAGACGCCTTCTCCTATGCCGGCGGATTCCTCGGGAACGGTCCCTCTTCCACTGATTACGTAACGGTCGACAACTGCGTCAGCACCGTCTCTGTAGCCGACATCACCAGCACAGGCGGAAACGCCAAGAGAGCCGGCGCGATCGCGGGTGCCTTCTGGGTCGGCACCAAGGAACACATGAGCATCACCAACGTCATTTCCGCCGCCGATGATACTCTGCCCATGGGCGAGGCTTACAAGACTCCCAATCAGGATGCCGAAAAGGCGACCTGGACCTACGACGCTACCGAGCAGGCAAAGGTCCGCGCCGCCGAGATCAAAGGTCTCATCGTCAACTCAACGCTCAAGATCAACGGTATCGACGTGAGCAAACAGGACGATCCCGCTCAGACGACGTCCGGAACGCCCGACGTGACCACCGCTCAGCCGGGGCAGACCACTCCCGCCACCGGCGACAGCATCAACGCCGTTGCGGTTGTGATCGTCGTCGCACTGATCGCCGCTTTCTGCGCCGTGTATTTCGTTAAGGTCAGAAAGATCGAAAACTGATCGATCCGGCCGTATAATTTCAGGGGATGTTAAAAACTCGTGAATAGAGTTTTTAGCATCCCCTGTTCAGCACGTTTTTTCAGTGCGCCCTGTTTTTTCTGAAATCGGATGGGGTGGTTCCCGTCACGCGAATAAAAGTTTTTCTGAAGCTGTACTCCGAATTGAAATTCATTTCCGACGCGATCTGTTCAAGTGAAAGCGAAGGATCCTTCATCATTTCGGTCGCCTGAAGGATTTTTACCCTGTTGAGATAGGTTACCGGTGTCGTGTTAAGATATTCCTTGAACAGATGATACAGGCGCGACTCGCTGATAAAGCAGTATTCTGCAATCTCGGAGACCGATCCGATAGACGTGAAACCGGAGTCTATGAAGGAGAGCGCCTTGACGAGCAGGGGCGGAAAGTCCCCCGAAAAGCGCTCGGTCATGCTTTTCGCCGCGTCCGAAGCTAGCGAGTAAAACAGACTGTAACCCTCAAGCTGATCGGTAAACGATTCCGAGCCGCAGAGCTCATAGATTCTTTTCACCTTTTCCGCGCACCCGCCTCCGCTGAGCGGTGCGACGCGCTGGAGCGCCAGCGACGACCAGAAGGGTGAGTCGGATATTTCGGATCTGAAATGGATGCTGTAAAAGACGATTTTTCCGTCTCCCGACCAGGTGGAGCAGTATTTGAGCCCTTCGGGTATGTAAATAAGATCGCCCGATCCGGCGCATACCGTTCCTGCGGCCGAACGGAAAACGGCGTTGCCGCTTTCGATGTATCCGAAACTGTTATATATTTTTCCCTTTTGCGGCTCAAAGCAGTGTTCGCTTTCGTATTCGGAGCGGACCGCCATCAGGGAGCCGGCGGCAAGACGTTTGCGCGTTTTCATAAATGTTTCCATAGATTGCCTCAAAAATGCCGTTTAAGGACGTATAACAGCAGAATAGTTGCCTTTTAAAACAGTATATCACATTTTCCGCGGAAATGCAAGAGTATATAATATAATTGTAGAGTGAAAGCCATAAGATAACGAAAGGATAACCGAAAAATGAAATCGAAACTGTCATTCGTACTTGCCCTGCTGATGCTGTCCGGGCTGCTTGTCTTTTCCGGATGCGCGGGTTCGGGAAAAGAAGACGTGACGAAGCCGTCCGCATCCACCGACGCGGTAAGCGATCCCGAGGGAACGGGCGGAAAAACGAAGGAGCAGATACTCGGATTTGCTTCCGAGGACAACGGCGGCAGGAAATTCGTCGTCCTTCAGAACAACGCGTCGGATCTTCCCGAAGATCTTTACGCCGAGACGACCAACGGCAACCGCCTCAACGACGCAACGTACGCGCGCCTTCTGGCATGTGAGGATTATCTGGGTATAAAATTCGAATTCCGTCTCGAGCCGGGGCAGTGGAACAGCAAGATGCCGGATATGATCTACAACGACGTTGCTTCGAATACGTACTCTTCGTTCGATCTTGTCAATATGGGACTGAACACCGGAATCATGGGCGGTCTCGTGGGAATATACCGCAACGTCAACGAAATGGAATCGATCAACCTTTCGCATGAATGGTGGGTCAGTCAGATTGCAGAGGACGCGTCGGTCGCGGGCAAGCTGATCTGTCTTGTCGGCGACATAAACAGAAGCACTTACGGTTATATGGGCTGCGTTTTTGCAAATCTCGAAGTCAGCGAAACCTACAATATCGGCGTTGATTACTACAAACTTGTTAAAGACCGCGAGTGGACGATCGACAAGTTCCTCGAACTCACCAAAACGGTCGCTCGCGACGAGGACGGAGATCTCACAATATCTCCCGACAAGGACGTTTTCGGATGGGCCAACGTCGGAAGCGGTGCGCGGGTTATGTGGAGCTGCGCGGACGTGAACCTTATTTCGAAGGACGACGCCGGAAACTACAACTGGGTCGAGACTCTGGACGACAAAACTCTGACGTTTATCGACAAACTTTTCAGAACGAGCCGGCAGAACAACGTATTCTATTTCGGTTCAATACTCGGGGACAACGGAGGCATCAAGCCCTTCGCGGACAACAGGTGCCTGTTCCTGTCCTTCCTCGTATATACGGCCCAGAAGCTCACCGAAATGGAGAGCCAGTACGCAATGCTTCCGATGCCGATGTACGATTTCAATCAGAGCGATTATATAAGCGCGAACATGTCGGCCTTCGACGCCGTGTTCTTCCCGGTCAGCATTGAGTCGGACGATCTGTCCGGCAAGGTCGCGGAGTTCCTCGGATGGTACGGACGCGATACGATAATACCAGAGTATTACGACGTTTCACTGAAATTCCAGTACAACAACGTCGACAAGAACGTCGAGATGCTCGATCTTATCCGCGACCGCCTCAGGATGACTTCGAACGAGCTTTTCGGCACCGTCGGTAACGGAATCGGGCTTACGGCGATGACGCTGGCGAATACGGCCGACAGCGGCTTCTACTCTCAGCCGGTTTCGGTCTGGAGAGGCAAGGTCAGCCAGCTACGCAAGACCCTCGATAGCTATATGCAGGAATACGGGGAATGAGCAATGAAAAACAGACAGATAGTTTTCACCGCGCCGGGCAAGGCAGAGTTGCTCGAATACGAGATTCCCGACGAACTGAAGCCCGGAGAGGTGAGAGTTAAAACAAAATACACGGCTATAAGCAGCGGCACCGAGCGGGCAAACCTTGTCGGAGAGGTCAACATTTCCGGGATACGGAGACTCTGCAACGGCAATTTCCCGCGGAAGGTAGGATACTGCGGCGTCGGAACGGTCGTTGAGACCGGATCTGACGTAAAGAAGGTAAAACCGGGGCAGAGAGTCATCATATATTTCGGAAAACACTGCGAATACAACGTCATTCCGGAGGAAAAGGCGGTACCAATCGTCCCCGAAACGCTTACCGATGAGGAAGTCGCGCTGATGGTCATCGGATGCTTCCCCGAAAACGCGATCCGCAAGACGCGGCTCGAGCTCGGCGAGAGCGTGTCGGTGGTCGGACTCGGCATACTCGGTATCCTCGCGGTTCAGTTTGCGAGAGCCGCCGGAGCGGTTCCGGTGATAGGCGTGGACGTCAATCCCGACTGCCGCGCAAAGGCGCTGAGATACGGAGCCGATTACGTCGTCGATCCGCTCGAAGAGGGCTACGAGGCGAAAATGAAGGAGCTTACCGGCGGTCGCGGAGTCGACGTCACGATAGAGGCGGCAGGGAACTACAACGCGCTTAACAGCGCTCTGCGCTGCTGCGCTCCGATGGGGCGCGTTGCGCTGCTCGGGTGCACGAGAACGCCCGATACGATGGACCTCTACCACGACG
>CACZSP010000081.1 GCA_902783905.1 uncultured Ruminococcus sp. | reverse complement strand
CGTCAGGCGGAAGCGGCAGAGGATACCGCGATAATCCGATCGGTTCGGTTGTTCCCGGGTTTCCGCGCCATCTCCCGGCGCCGTCCGGCGCCGGGAGATGGCGCAAAATCGTGTAATATCCCCACCGGTTGTCAGGATTATTTGCACAATGAAAAATAAGAGCTGATTAATCCCCTCGATTTCATTCGAGGAGTTAAATCAGCCCCTTTGTTTTTGCTTGAAGGCAATGAAATAACAGGCAGACACGCGCGGATCAGATTATCAGGATCTTTTCGGATTTTACCGCCAAGCCCGATTCGGTTTCGATCACTCTGCCGAGGGCGAACAGTTCGCCGTCGGCGCCGCAATGCGCGGTGAGGGTTCCGGCGGCAAGATCCGGAAGGTCGGCTTTTTTCAGATTCACGGCGCAACCGGATCTGAACAGCCGCTCGAAGAAAGGATCCAGACGGACGCGAGGCAGGTCGGCGAAAACCCGCGAGAGGGGAACGATCAGTCCCGACGCCTCCCCTGGCGTCATACCGGCGAGAGCGTCGCACGAAGTCGCGTCGGAGACCGAAAACGACCCGATCGCCGTTCTGCGCAAAGCGCTCATAACGGCATAGGTGCCGAGAGATCTGCCGATATCGTCGCAGAGCGAGCGGACGTAGGTCCCCGCCGAGCACCGTATCGACAGAGACCATTCGGTCTCAGTTATCCGGCGGGATGACATCGAATAAACGTTTATCTCCCTCGGCTCGCGCTCGACGGTCTTTCCCTCGCGGGCAAGCTCGTAAAGCTTTTTACCTCCGGTTTTTATCGCACTGTACATCGGCGGGAGCTGAAGCTGCTTTCCGGTAAACCGGCGGACGGCGTCAGCCACTTCTTCGTCGGACGGGATCCTGCCGCCGTCGGATATCACCGTTCCGGTGGAATCGAGCGTGTCGGTCGCGTATCCGAAGCTCAGCGTCGCCTCGTAGCTCTTGTCGTGCGCCGTCAGATATTCGCTCGCCTTGACGGCCCTTCCGACGAGAACGCACAGAAGCCCGGACGCAAGCGGGTCGAGAGTCCCGGTGTGTCCCGCCTGACGCGTGCCGAACGCGCGGCGGACGGCGTTCACGGCCGTCTGGGAGGTTATCCCCGTCGGCTTGTCGATCAGGATCATCCCCCCGGTGACAGGATCATTCGGCATTCTTTTTCTCCTTTTCGGGCAGGACGATCTCTCTGTCGAAACGGACGTGCGCCGATTTGATGGGTACTCCCATCGACGAAAAACGCTTTTCGTACTCGGTCTCCACGTTGCCCGCGTTCGCAGGATCCGAATGCAGATCGCGTGTAATAAACGTGATTTCAAGTCCCAGCGACTCAAACTGTTCGACCGACCATTCGAAAAGATCGGAGTTGTCGGTCTTGAAGCGCAGCTCGCCTCCGGGGACGAGAAGTCTCGAATAGGCGGCAAGGAAGGAAGGGGCGGTCAGCCGCCGTTTGTGATAGCCCTTTTTCGGCCAGGGATCGCAGAAATTCACGTATATGCGTTCAAGAGAGTGCGGCGGGAACCAGTCCTCGAGATACGCGGCGTTCCCGATAATGAAGCGCAGATTGTCCGGGCGTTCTTCTGCGGTGGCCGCCGCCTTTTCAAGGGCGAACATGGCGACGTCGGGGACCCGCTCGAGGGCGATAAGGTTTTTTTCGGGCTCGGCGGAAGAAAGTCCGACGGCAAAATCCCCTTTTCCGCACCCGATCTCGAGCATAAGAGGGCGGCCGTTTCCGAATATTTCGCCGAAATTTCCGTGCAGCGACAGCGGATCGGCTATGAGCAGACCGCCGCACGCGGCTATTCTTTCGGCAGAATGCTTCTTTTTTCTCATACGCATATTGCAATATCCCGCTTTTTGTGATAAAATATTATATATTATTATAGCATATTCTCGCCTTTTTTCAAAGAGGATTGAAATGGAAAAAAAGCAATATATTGAAAAACTGAAGGCGGAACTCATCAGGCGCGGCTACAACCCCGCAGACGTCGAAGCCGAAATGATTCCGGTCAACAGTTATTTCGAGGAAAACAGCATCACCGACGTCCCGATTCCGCTGGAGGAAATGGTGTCCGAGGTCTGCGAGATACTGGATTCCAGATCGGGGGCCGCTCCGGCGAAAAAACCGATTTCGGCCGAGGACGAGATCGAATCGGCGCTCAGAGCGGAAACCGAAGATTCGCCTGATTCTGCCGGCGGAGAAAAAAGCTCCGATACCGGGTCCGCGTCAGGTCCGGAGGAACCGAAGGAAGAAGGCAGCGGCGAAGGCGGCGACGGCGAACCGGAAGAACCGGTCGACGACATCGAAGAGTACAGCCCTGACAGCGGAGAAAAGAAAGTCAAACTTCCCTCATTCCTTGAAAAGCTTCTCGTCCGTCTGAAAAGAGGGAAGAAGAAGCCGGAGGAATCCGCCGGAGGCGAGTGGGCCGATTACGAGAAGGATTATCCGGACGGCAAATCCCGCGCTCTTTACTGGTTGATAGTCATTATTTGCATCCCGTTCATTATCGCGCTCGCCCTTGTCGCGATAGGGATCTATATCGCCTTCTGGCTCGTGCTCGCGCTGCTTATGATATTCACTATCGCGGCGCTGATAGTATTCGTTACGGCGGGCGCCGTCGTGTCGGTCGTCGGCATCGTTTACGGTATAATTCAGGTAATCAAGGGAATGACGCCGGTCGGGCTTTTCGAGATCGGTCTGGGAATAACTGTCGGAGCGGCGGTTATATTCGTCGGTATACTGATTTACAACTTCGCCGTTCGTCTTATCCCCTTCGCTATGAAGCAGCTGGCGCGCCTTCTCGGGTTTGCCTTCCGCAGGACCAAAGAGGGATTTGCGGCGATCAAGCGCACTCTTGACGAGGCGTGACGGAGGATACGGAGAATGAAACCTACATCAATAATATTTCTTATAGTATCCGTCCTGCTCGCCTGCGTCGGAGTCCTTTTGTGCTTCACGGCATCCAACATGGCCGCGAACCACGGTACCGCCATCTTTTCCCAGACGGGAAGCGCCGAAACGGGATACAATTATACGACCGAGTACAGGATAGATTCGGAAAAAATCTCGCAGATCTCCTTCGATCTCGCCGATACCGACGTATACGTCTACCGGACGGACGACGACAGCCGAATCGAGCTTGTCAACTTCCCGGAGGGTACATACAATTTCACCGAAAACAAAACGAATATCAAGCTGACCGATACCACTTCGGTTAAAAACTGGGTGGATATAGACAATTTCAAGATCAATTTCAACGGATTCCGGGATTATCTGCATTATTTCAGATACCGTGACAACCGCCGCGCCGTCAATCTCTATCTCAACGGTTCGATCGCTCTCAACCGGCTGTCGATCATAAGCAACGGCAATATAACCGTCGACGGCAACGCCGGAAACCAGAACACCCAGCTCATCCTTTCGGACACCGACTGCGAGTTCATTACCCGCGGCGGAGATTTCAGCATCAGCTATTTCAGAAGCAATTCGCTCTTGCGGCTCGAGGCGACCGAAGAGGCGATAATCGAACTGAACGCCGTCAACGTCAATACTCTCGAGATATACGGAGTGTACGCCAACACCACGATAAGAGCTCTGAATTTCACCTACGCGCTTTACATCGATCTCAATCAGGGGCGCGTCGATTACAACCTGGGAGGAAGGAATTTCGATAATTTCAACCTTCTTCTCGAGGTGAAAAACGGAGTGATCAAATACGGAAGCCAGACTGTCCGCGACGGACTGTACGTCGAGAACAACTACGACGAGGCGGTGTCGCCATCCGAGCCCGGCGAACCCGAGGAACCCGATGAGCAGGATGAGCCCGACGAGACCGAGCAGACCGATCCGGCCGAGCAGACTGAGGAGGAGACCACCGAACAGCGGGAAGCAAACCGCAAGGTCACTCCCAACGCCGCGATAATCGTCGTTAAAAACGGGGACATAGTAATACAATAAGCATTTTTATCGGATATACCGGAGGCAAAAATGGAAAGACTGATCGGAACAGTATCAAGAGGAGTCAGAGCTCCCATCATCAGACAGGGCGACGATATCGCAAAGATAGTCGCAGACAGCGTGCTTGCCGCGTCCGTGGCGGAGAACGTTCCCTTCCGTGACCGCGACGTAGTTGCGGTTACCGAAGCGGTCG
>CACZSP010000080.1 GCA_902783905.1 uncultured Ruminococcus sp. | reverse complement strand
GCGAGATCAACGGAAAACTCTTCTTCGCCTCGGGCGACATCTCCACAAACCTGCTCTGGATGATGATCGGCACCTTCTACAACCGCGATCTTTACGGTTCGATGACCGGCAACGAGCTTTATTCGAAGACCCCCGAACAGCTTGTCGACGACAACGAGTGGACGATGGAACGCCTCTTCTCGATGACGAAGGACACCTATGTCGACGCAGACGACGACCAAAAGAAATCCGCCGGGGATACCTACGGCATGGTCATTTACCAGGTCAACATCGACGCCTTCCAGACCGCCGCCGGTATCACCTCGATAATCAAAAACCCGGACGGCCATCTTGCCGTCTCCCCCGATTTCAACGGACAGAGAGCGGCCGACGTCTGCGAGCTGGTCGGCAACTTCCTTGCCGGCAAGGGCGTCTATCATGAAAACAAGACGACGATCCGCGACATTTTCTTCAATCAGCAGGCCACCTTCATCATGGACCGCTGCTTCATAGTCGCCGGGAAGGACAACTCCACCAACAAATCCAAAATCGATTTCCCCTTCGGGATCATCCCCCAGCCGAAATATACGAAGGATCAGGCGAATTACTCCACCAACGTGGGACACCCCTTCACCATGTACGCCATCGGTGAGAGCAGCAGCCGTCCCGACGTCGCCGCCGCTACTCTTGAATGCCTCGCCTCCGAGAGCTACCGCCTCGTGACCCCCGAGGTCTTCGAGATGGCGATGAAGGTCAGATACGCCGACGCTCCCGAAAGCGCTAAGATGTACGACATCCTCCGCGAGACCGTCAGCTTCGACATCGGCCGTCTTTACGCCGAATCCTTCAAAAACTATACGGCGAACGCCTTCCGTACCAGCGCGATCTCCACCAATCCCAGCGGATATCTGAGCAACGTGGCGCGTCAGCTCCGCGCGATCAACAGCGGAATTGTAGAGATCGAAAACGCTTATTTCAACTAAAATTACAGGAGAATAAACAATGAAAAAGAGTAACTTGATATCGCTGATACTTTCGGCGGTCCTCATCCTCTCGCTCTTCGCATTTGCCCTTCCCTCTTCGGCAAAATGGGACGGCACTTCGGTGGCGGCATCTCTCAGCGGCACAGGCGACGAGGCGACTCCCTTTATCATCCGCACTGAAGCCGAACTCGCAAAGCTGGCTCAGACTGTCAACGAAGGCACCTCCTACGCCGGACAGTTCATCCGCCTCGAAGCGGACCTGGATCTCGACGGAAAGGAATGGACTCCTATAGGAAGCACCAGCGCCAACTGCTTCTCCGGCACCTTCGACGGCGGTGAACACACCGTCTCCGGTCTTACCGTCAATACCACCGGCGACTACGCCGGACTTTTCGGAGTCGTCAAGGACGGCACCGTCAAAAACCTCAGCGTCGAAGCCGTCAGCGTTTACGGCATCAAATACGCCGGCGTTATCGCCGGACATATGATGGTCACCGCGGGAAGCGGGAAGACGGTCATTTCAAACTGCCACGTAACGTCGGCGGGTTCCGTCGTCGGTTCCACGATCGGCGGGATCGTCGGCCGCGCCAGCACCACCGGCGCGACCGTCGAACAGATGATCATTTCCGGATGCTCGGTCAAGAACGCTAAGATCTCTTCTCACGAAGAAACCGACGCCGCAGTCCCCGACGGAAACGCGAAAAACGCCTTTATCGGCGGAATCATCGGAGCCGCCGGAGCCATAACCGTTCAGAACACATTCTCCGACGGCATCGAGATCACCGGAGGCGGCGCTAAAGCCACCGCTTACGCCACCCTCGGCGGTATAGTCGGCGTTCAGGGTGCCTCCAGCGCCCCCTGCAACATCCACAACTGCTACTGCGTGAACTCGAAGATCACCGTTCTTGCCGGCACGCCCGCCGGTGAGAAGACATACTCGGGCGGCATCGTCGGCAGAGCCGGACACGGCGTCGACGAAAGCGAGATCAAGAACTGCTTCGCGATCGCGAACGTGCTTGAAAACAAGACCGCGGAGGACAACGTCGGATCGATCTGCGGCGGAGTCATCAACTGGATCAACGTCGCGAACCTTTCCTCCGACAGCGAAAAAGCCATCGGTTACGACCAGGGCTCCCAGGATTATCCCTCCCAGACCTTTACGTCCAACGATTTTGCCGCCGCCGACGCGGTTGAAAAACTCGGTCTGAACAACGGAAACAGCAAGACCGTCTGGCTTCCCAGCCCGGTCGACGGACATCCCGTGATCGATATCGACGCCTCAGCCGACAACGTCTGCTCGGCAGAAGCGTGGGATCCCTACACCAACATAACTCTTCCCGAGACCTCCGCGGCCGATACTTCCGAAAGCGCGCCTGACGAGTCCGCTCCCGCGGAAAGCGAGCAGG
>CACZSP010000079.1 GCA_902783905.1 uncultured Ruminococcus sp. | reverse complement strand
TTTAATCTGCACGCGCAGGCGCGCCCAGAAGCCGCCGTGTTGGTATGCCTGAATGTCTTTCCAGTACGGCTCCAACCGTTCTGCAAGTGATTTTTATCGCTGCAGACATATTGCCGTACCTTTCTTGCGGAAAACCCAACTGTTTATTGTGTTATTGCGCACCTGTCAGCGCTTTATACTCTTCGATAAGCGTTTTCAGCGTTTTTTCGGTGGATCTCTGCGCGGCTCTGATCTGGGATGAAATTGACGAGAGTTTTCCCTTCATCGCGGTCCTGCAGAGCAGTCCCGGCGTACCGGAAAAGCAGTAGTTGTTTGCGTAAAAGTAGTCGGTCGTGATGCCCGCCCTGATTAGATCGATCATTTCGGCGGAACGCAGATCGCTCGCGTATCTGTTCTTCAGAGCGACCTCGAAATACGCGGGAGTAACCTTTCTCCAGCTTTCGGCGGCAAACGCCTCGGTAACGGCGGATACCATCGACAGCCTGTCGCAGGTTGACGGAATGCAGTAGATCGTCGTTCCGTCGTGTACGAGAGTCAGATATTCCGGCTGTTCGGCGTCGTATTTGGGATACGGAATAATTCCGTAATCGTCGACGCAGTCACCGCATATTCCTTTTGCCATATACAGCCAGCCCGGGAGCAGCAGCATGTGTCCGCTTTTGAAATCCTTCTCCATCTGGCTGATTCCGGAATCGGCGGTGTAAATCATTGCGCCGGGATTATTGTAATAGAGGTTATAGAGTTTTTCTATGAACTCGACCGAACGGTCGTCCCCGAAGGTGTAAACCGGATATCCGTCCGCGTCGCGGGTGTTCGACCTGACGCCGGCGTCGTACATGAAATGCTCGGTGCTCTTCACGGTAGTCGCCCCGAAGCCGAAAACGTCGCCGTCGTCCATTATCTGGTTTCCGTTCGTATCCGAATACGCGATGCTCGCGAGCTCGCTGAAGCGTTCGAGAGTCCATTCGCCTCCAGAGACCGTCGCGTAAACGTCAAAGCTTTGATCGATATCCCCGAGAAGCCGCTTGTTGTAATAAACGCTTCCCATCGATCCGAGCATGAAGAGGGCAATGTCTCCCTGCATGAAATATATGCGGTCTCCGCTTCCGATAAGAAGCTCCTTCATATAATCGAACTCCCACCAGGGCTGCGAAAAATCCAGATATTCGGCGTCGGAAACGTCGGCGAGAACGCCCTTCATCGCAAGCGGGACGGTGTACGCCTGGTACGCGGAAATCAGATCCCACGAATACTCTCCGGCGCTGACCTGCGTATCCACGTAACTGCAGTAGGATTTCGTGTCGGTAGAGGGAGCGGCGATCAATTCAAGCTCCATTCCGAAACGCTCCATTACGTTCATATTGCGGTTGTAGACGGCATCCGGTACAAGGTCTCCGGTGATCCCCTCCGCTACGAAATCGTCTCTGTAATTGTTTTTGTCAAAATAAAGGATCCGGAACTTCTCTCCGCTGAATTTCAGCGAATCGGGAATTCCGTCCGGATAGTTTTCTCTGGACGGCTCGGTGGTTTCGGGCTCTGTCGTCACAACGGCTTCCGGCTGCGTGGCAGCCGGGGTGGTCTCGGATTCGACGTTCCCGGACGCGCACCCCGCGACCGATACTACGGTAAGCAGCGCCAGAAGCAGCGCGACGGTTCCTCTTTTTTTCATATTCAGATCCTCCTTCGTCGTGTATCGTTTTTTCGGATTTTCAGTTGAATTTCAGTGAATAAAGACGCCCCACGCTGTCGGAATAAAGCAGCGTATCCCCGTATACGGAAATAAACTCGGGTTCGGTGCCGTATCCGTTCCCTCTCAGATCCGCCAGACCGACCTCGGTCTTCGACCGCGTGTCGAATATCCTTATCGCCGCCGGCGAAGAGGCCGAATCGGTAAAACCCTCCAGCGAGTAGATCAGGCCGTCCGCGACGGTCGCGCCCTGAAGATAATGCGAATATCCTCCGTCGAACCGGTCGCGGATATCCTCCACCTTAAGCGTGACGACCGGAACGCCCGGGTATGCCGGATCGGCCTGACCGGCGGACGGATCGGGCAGGTCGAATGAAAAGATACGGGTGCAGCTGTCGGCGTCCCGCATCACGAACGCCCAGAGCAGGTCGTTTTTGTCGTCGACTACGAAATTCCCGTAGGGGCGCACGTCACCGTTACCCGACTTTGACGTCCAGAGACCGGGGCCGTCCGCAAAACCGATGCGGATTATCTGAACGAGGGCGGCGCGGAAATCGTTTCCCGACCTTGTCAGCCGGTAAACGCAGCAGTACCCTATCCGCCTGTCGGCTTCCGACGCGTAATTGTTGTAAACGTTTGAGTACAGAAGCGGGAATTCGTCCCCGTCGGCGTAATACTTCGTGCCGAAGCTGACCGAATTGCTGTGGGGACAGATCAGGTCGGTGCGGTCCATCGTCACTGAGCCGACGACTCTGCATTCCGGAAGCGATACGACCGTCCCGGTCCCTTTATTGCCGAACCGGAAAACAAGATCGCCCCACACGGCGCCGTCCTGTCCTCCGGACAGGGTGCGAAGCAGGGTCACCGTCACCGTTTTTTCGGTGGAAAAACCGGTTCCCGAAGCTTATCATTTTATTAAATGACTTTTTCATAACGTGATTCCCTTTAACGCGATAAAATCCGGTTGTCATTATTATAAACGCGTTACCGCAATTTGTCAAGCGGTATCGGTAATAACAGTCTTATTGCGACGGATTATCTTGACAAAACGCTTCCGCAAAGTGTATAATATCCGATAATAAATGCGAGGAATCATTTAATATGAACGAGGAATCATTTAATATGAAATTGATAAATATCACACTTGCCGCGTTACTGCTCACCGCTGTTTTGTCGGCGTTTGCTTCCTGCGGGCAGGAAGCCGGCAGCGTCGGCGACACGGCGACGGACGGCACGTCCGAAGGAACGCAGGCGGATACCGAAAGAACGGCTGCCCTTACCGAAGGATCGGGTACGGCTGATCAGATCGAAACGGTAGAATTCAGCTGGAAGAACGGCAGAAAGACGCTGATCAGAAGCGGCAGCTGGGCGCCGCGGGTCTGTACGCTCCCATCGGGAGAACTTATATCCGGATACGAGACCTCGTCCGGGATAAAAACAATGATCAGTACCGACAACGGCGTCACCTGGAAAGGCGAGGCCTCCGCGTCGTTTAAACCGGACAAAAACTGCGCCAACGTGAATTTCTTCCTGTTTGACGGAAAACTCTACCTGGCCTACCGGGCGACGGGGGATCAGTCCGACGGTTTTTTCACATCACTTCAGGTCAGCGTTTCGGACGATCTCGGCAGGACCTGGGCTCATCACTCGACGGTCTGCGAATACGTCGAGCCGTCGCACAAATTCAAGGGAGTTTGGGAGCCCTGCCTCGGTGAGATCGACGGGACCCTCACCTGTTTTTACGCAAACGATTTTCCTTCCGTGACGTCGATGCAGAATATAGAATCGATGACCTGGGCGGGTGACAAATGGTCGGAAAGAACGGTCGTTTTCGACGGCAAAAGTCACGATTCGCGCGACGGAATGCCGGTATGGATACGGCTTTCCGACGGCACCTACGCGATGGTTTTTGAAAGCACACATTACAGAAAAAACGGTAATCCGTTCGTAATACGCCTCTCGCTTTCATCGGACGGAAAGAAATGGAGCTCGCCGCAAAACGTGTATATCCCCAAAACATCCGGCTCCAAAGCGGGAGCTCCCGGGATCGTCGAGCTGCCGACCGGTCAGCTTGTGATAAGCTTCCAGACCGACGAGGACGCCTCGGTCAAGGGAGATTCGACCAGCGTTATGAAGACGGTAATATCAGACGGTACGGCGTACCGGAAACTCAACGTCTCACATTTTTCCGCATCCGACAACGTGTTCGGAACGCCCGACGGAGAAAGCTCGACGTGGACGGGGATATGGTATTCCGGCGGATATCTCTACGCTTCGGCCGGGACGCGTTCCGGATCGTCGCTCAACGTGATCCGGGTAATCGAAGAATGACAGGGGCCGGGCGCCGTTTGAAGCGGTTAAGACGATACCGTATACCCGTCCCGAAAAATGTCGCCCGCAAGGCGACCTGTAACTGTTCAGAATACGGTATAATATAACCGCAATCCAAAGAAAAGAGGGCAGCAGAATGATCAAAGCAAACGACAGAGAAAAAGAAATAAACTATTACGTATCCCTCGGATACACGAAAAAGCAGGCGGAACGCATCGCCGACCTGAAATTCGAACGTCCGTATAACAGAGCGGAAAGAAGGATGGGAAGAAACTTCGCGGCGGGCGGTGGCCGGATTCTGGCGAGATCGATGAAAGCGAGCGCCGCTCCCGAGGTTTTCGAGGAGGCTCCGGCCGATGCGGAATACTTTTCGGTACAGGCATGCGCTCCCGCTCCGCGTCCGTCGGTGTTGGCTGCGGCCGTCGACGCCGCGTCCCCCGGGATCAGCGTCGAAGACGTCCGCTCGGATGAATACGAGCATATCGAGGAGGTCGGAGCGCAAAGCACCGCGACCTCTCCCACGTCGACCTTCCGCACGACCTTCAACACGGCGGCGGCAACCGTTCTTCTCGGCAACTTCCGGAACGGCACGCGGTTTTCTCACGACATGATCCGCACCGAGGAACTGCTCAATTTCGTTCCCTACGAGCTCAACGATGCGAAGGACGGGCTTTTCGGGGTCACGAGCGAGATGACGCGCGAAGGCGACGCCGGTTTCCTGTTTCTCGGAATCAAAGCGAGAGACGTCATTCCTTCAAGGAAAAACATAGTCCTTCTGATCGACACTTCGGGCAGTATGGGGAGCAAGACGCTTCAGATCAGGGCAACGCTCGCTACGGTGTTTGCCAGCCTGAACGAAAACGACGTCTTCAGCCTCGTCACATATTCGTCGGAGGATCACACCTTCATAAACGGGATGAAGGTCGACAAAAAGCACGACGTAGATTACGTCCTCGACAAACTCAAAAATATGTATATCGAGGGCTGCACCTACGGATCGAAGGGTATCGAAACGGCGTATTCCATCATCGAGGAAAACTATATCGGGGACGGTATCAACCGCGTGATCCTCGTGACCGACGGAGACCTCAATTTCGGAATAACCGACAAGGGAGGACTCATCAAACTTATCGAAGAAAAGCGCAAAACAGGCGCATATCTCTCCTGCATCGGGACCGGACTTTACAATCTGCGTGACGACAAGCTTGAGGCGCTCGCCAAAAACGGCAACGGCAATTATTTCGTCGTCAACGATATTGCCGACGTAAAGGAGATCCTTTACAAAAAATACGACTCGCTGGTTTTCCCGGTGGCAAAGAACGTAAAGGCGCAGATGGAATTCAATCCTTCGGTCGTCAAAGGATACCGCCTGATCGGATTTGAAAACCGCCGTCTCACACACGAGCAGTTCCGCGACGACAGCGTCGTCGCCGAGCCCTTCGGTTCCGGTGCGTACTGCGTCGCATGTTACGAGCTCTTCTTCTCGGAGATCGCGAACGTAAAACCGCTGAAATACAGCGCCGGACAGGCGGCAGGTTCCGACGAGCTCGGCACGCTTACCGTCCGTTACCAGAACGTCGCGGACGACGCTTACTCCGAGCAGGAATTCGTTATCGAAAACGCCGAAACGGCTTCCTCCAACCTGGCAAAGGCGAGAAAATGCGCGGACATAGCGCAGATCCTTCGCGGCGACGAATCGGACGGAAGAAAACGCCGTGCGGTCCGCGAGTATCTGGACCTGTTCGCCGGCACCGAATACGCCGGATCCTTCGAAGATTAAAAACTGACCGCCGGAAGGGGCTGATCAAATACCTCGAAGGAGATCGAGAAAAAACAGCCCCTTCTATAATTGCTGATTAAAAGTATTTGAAACGACAGGGGCCCGGAAAAATCGCCCGCGTCCTTGGCTCCCTTGTGTACGCCAATTTGGCCGCCAATTTGGCCGCCAATTTGGC
>CACZSP010000078.1 GCA_902783905.1 uncultured Ruminococcus sp. | reverse complement strand
GTCACCCGAGCGGAAGTCCGCGCCGAGAAGGGCCGAGACCTGATTGAAATCCTGAGCGATGGGTTTTACGAATTTAGCGTTGAAACGCTTTTCGATATATTCCTGCCGGCGGAAAAAGGCGTCCGTAAGGTAGTCTCCTGTCTGGGTTTCCGCCCACATGGTGTCATCGATGTCCTCCTGATCACCCTGCATCAGGATGATGAATTCTTTTCCTCCGAAATTGGCGTCCGGCACCGCGTCCCTCAGTTCGGTTTCCTCGGGAGGTTCGGTATCAGACTGGAGGACGCTTTCAGCCTCCGTGTTCAGCGCGGTATCGTCTGCAGTCGTTCCGTTTGCGCATCCTGCGAAAGGAAGCGCGAATAAAAGAGCCAGAAACAAGCACAAAAGTTTTTTCATTTTTAATAAATTCCTCGTTTATCTGGAGTCGGCATGCACCTATATTAATTATACCATATTGCTCCTGTATAATACAACAGTATTTATTACTATTTTTGATTTTTATTCATTGGCAGGCGTCGGAAACCGCCCGCGCCGGAACGGATTTTTGTTTCAGTCTCAGGGCTGCCGGCCTTCCGGCGCGCTTTTCCGGGAAAACGCGAATATTTCCGGTTGCTTTATTCACGGTTTTATAGTATAATAATATTATAACATAATGCTATTTCCGGGCGTTGACGGGATCCGCCTGAAGATACGCGCCGCCCGGAGCAAGGAGTTTACCGCTTATGCAGAAAAAAAACGTGACACGAAAGATTTTACGCACGGCTGCGCTTTTCTCCGCGCTTCTTATGATCCTTCCTCTGCTGTTCTCCTGTTCTCACGAGCACGCGTTCGGAGAATGGGTGACCGATGAGCAGAAGCACACGAGGAGCTGCACGGTAAAAAAATGCGAAGAGACCGAGTCCGGCGAACACGAGTTCGGCGAACCGGCGACGGTAAAGGAGCCGGGAGCCCAGACCGAGGGCCTGCGCGAATACAAATGCGCCGTCTGCGGTTATTCGTATACCGAAACGATCCCCCAGCGGCTCTCTCTTACGCTGGAGGAATTCGACGAATTCGACACTCACACCGCTCTTCAGAAAAAATATCTCTCTTCCCCGGTGTCAAGAGTACCGGCGGGAGCCGTCGGCGAGCTCGAGCAGAGCACGCAGGGCTCTCCCATATTCACCTGGCACCTTGAGGGTCTTGCAGAGGGAGAGGAGCTGACGACCTATACTCTTGCGATCAGCGACAAAGAGGATATGTCGGACGCAAAGACCTATAAAACAAGATTTTATCAGTACGACAGAAACAACGGTTTCAATTTCTATATCCGCCGGCGCTACTACTGGCAGGTAACGGCGACGGTAAAACTTGCCGACGGCACCGAGATCGAGGAAAAGAGCAAGATATCCACATTCAGGACGCTTGACGGTCCGAGAACTCTCAGCGTCGACGGTATCGCCAACTTCAGGGATCTCGGAGGAGTCGACGCAGACGGCGGTCAGATCCGTCAGGGGATGATCTTCAGATGCGGCAGACTCAATACGAACTACAAAAAGCAGGCGTCGGTCAGCGCCACCGGAAAGAAGACCCTCATTGAACTGGGGATAAAGACCGAGATCGACCTGCGCGGCGCGATCAACGACTCGGGAGTTTACCAGAACGGTTTCAAGGCCGACGGCAGCGAGACGATGTACAGCTGGGGAGGAGACCAGATAAACTATTATCTCTTTCCGGCCATTTACTACGATTCGATCCTCAACAACTCCGACGGGAAGAAGATGGTAAAGGACGCCTTCGAGGTCCTCGCGAATCCCGAGAGCTACCCGATCATTTTCCACTGCTCGATCGGCACCGACAGGACCGGAATACTCGCCTTCCTTATCGAAGGGATATGCGGCGTGGATTACGAGTATATGGAGCGCGATTATCTGTTCTCCAATTTTGCAAATATCGGAAGCAGCCGCGACGAAACGAAGTTCCTCGCCGTGACCGCCGCCGTCAGAAACCAGAAGGGTTCGAACTATATCGAAAAGTGCACCGCCTATCTGCTTTCGATAGGAGTGACGCGGGCCCAGATAGATTCCGTCAGAAACATCCTGATCGAAAAGGACTGAGAAACCCCTGAAAAAGGAGGGAAAGATGAACTCTGTATTCGCAGATTTTTCCGATATTTCCGGAAAAATCAAACCGATGAACGCCGTAAACAACGGTCCGAAAAGGAAAAAGCAGGATCAGCAGAGCGACAATATCGACGCGTACGCATCGCTCCGGATCCCTTACGCCCGCCTTCACGACAGCGCTCACTGCCACGACTACGGCGGTCCCTACACCGTGGATATCACGGGTATCTTCCAGAATTTCGACGCCGATGAGAACGATCCCGCCTCCTACGATTTCGTGAACACCGACGAATATCTTCAGAGGATCGTGAACGCCGGAACGAAGATCTTCTACCGCCTCGGTCAGAGCATCGAGCACACGGTAAAAAAGCACGGCACCCTTCCTCCGCGCGATTTTTCAAAATGGGCGAGGATATGCGAGCATATCATAATGCACGTTAACGAGGGCTGGGCGGACGGAACGCACCTCGGCGTCGAATACTGGGAGATCTGGAACGAGCCCGATCTCGACGACGACGCGTCTCCCAACAAACGCTGCTGGGGCGGAACGAAGGCGCAGTTTTTCGACTTTTACGAGATCGCGGCTAAGCACCTCAAAGGGCGCTTCCCTTCCCTGAAGATCGGAGGCCCCGCGTCCTGCGGAAGACTCGACTGGAGCGAGGACTTTCTTTCCGAGATGGAAAAAAGGTCTGTTCCTCTTGATTTCTTCTCCTGGCACATTTACGCACACTATCCCGAAAAGATGCCCCGGGCGGCCGCAAAATTCCGGGAAATGCTCGACCGGCACGGATATGCCGGTACCGAGAGCATACTCAACGAGTGGAACTACGTCAAGGGCTGGACCGACGACTGGGTGTATTCGCTCAAGGCGGAAAGAGAGCAGAAGGGAGCGTCGTTCGCGACGGCTGTCGTTTCCCTCTGCCAGTACGCCGACGTGGATATGCTTATGTACTACGACGCCCGTCCGGGCGGGATGAACGGACTGTTCGACGATCTGACTCAGGCCCCGTCCTACACCTATTATCCTTATTACGCCTTTGCCGATATGGTCGAGCTCGGGGACGCCGTCAGGGTGTCGACCGACGGGAAGGTCTACGCCTCCGCGGCAACCGACGGAAAGAACGCGGGACTTCTGCTGACCTATTTCGACGACGACGACGCGTCGGAGCCGATATTCGCCGATCTGACCCTTTCCTCGCTGCCCGCCGGCGCCCGTTTCGAGGTCCACCGGCTCCGCTGCGGCGACGAGCTCGTCCTCGCCGGAAAGATCCCCGCCGAACCCCTCTGCCTTTCTCTCAAACTTGAACTGTTCGATATTCTGTATATAAAAACCGTGTAACGAATAACCGCGCGGTCTGCTCCGGCTGAAAGCCGGTGGCAGACCGCGCGATTGTATTTACACAAGGGAGGCAAAAATCCCCCCGCGTCATTGGCCCCCTTGTGTACGCCAATTTGGCCGCCAATTTGGC
>CACZSP010000077.1 GCA_902783905.1 uncultured Ruminococcus sp. | reverse complement strand
TTTTTCAGCATTGACTCGTACCGAGATTATTTGAATCTCCAGAGCGTTCTCACAAGAGACGTTTTTTTGTCCTTACCCCACCGCTGATAATATACGGTTATGAAGCTGCCGTCGGGGTACGCGGCCGTGGCGGGATATCCGAGGTCGCCGTCCGTTGGGTCGGCGGGTGAGGAGATATAGGTCTCTTCGCTCCAGTTCGCTCCTCCGTCGCGTGATACGCGTATGCACTGACCCGTACCGTCCTTGCGCTTCGAGTAGGTGCAGACGAGCAGTCCCCCGGGCGTTTCGATAAGATGAGCCGGAGCTCCGTAGGTCAGTTCCTTTGCCTCCGTCCAGGAAAATCCGCCGTCGGTCGATCTGAACACGAGAGTGCGAAAATCGCCGGTGCGCACCGTTCCGACGATCGTCCCGTCGGACAGTTCGATCCCGTACGCCTCGCAGGGGCGGAAGGCGGGGTCGATTTCTATCTTTGACCGCAACGAGAAGGTCTCGCCGCGGTCCGTGCTGACAAAGCAGTACACGCCGTCGTCAAGATCCTCACCCGTCGCAAAGACGGGGGCTTTCGGTATGCCGAGATACAGGAGAGTTCCGTCTTTCATAAGAGAAGGCCCGTGCGGGGCGGTGACCGGGATCAGGTGCCGGTCCGACCACGTCCGTCCGTAATCGTCGGAAATAATATACGACGAGCAGCCGGTGATATTTTCGGGCAGTGAGGAATTCCAGATACCGAAGACGCGTTCCGTTTCCGCTTCTCCGACTTCTCTCTGCCAGCAGACCCAGCCGTCGCGCGGGTTGGTCACGTAATTCGACGAGTCGTGAGAAAAGGTGGTGACGAGCATACGCCCGCCTCCCATATATACTATTCCGGCGTCCCGGTCGTCGAGTACGGTGTCGTAAATGCATCTGCCCTCATCCCAGGTCAGCCCTCCGTCGGCGCTTTTGTAAAGCATTACCATACCGTACGGGTCGATATGGAGAAGGCGCTTCGACGCGACGACGTAGGTCACGCCCTTTTCGTCGACGGCGACCGACGGCCAGCCGTGATACCCGAGCGCGGGAAAAGCTCCCGGTTCGCGGCTTATCGGCGCGTCGGGACAGAGTTTTTCGATTTTCTGCATATCCGTCATTTTCAGAAATTGCCGCCGTTCCAGCCCCAGCGCGAGCATTCCTCATACTGAACGTAAACGCGGTCGGCGGGAATTCCGAGCTCTCTGCCGAAAATTGCGCAGATATCGCGGGTCATCCTGTCGAAGGCCGAATCCGGCGCCGTTCCGAAGATCTTCACCTCGACCATCGCGGAGGGGGCGGACGCGTCCCCGGCAAAATACATACTCGAACCGTCCGTGAAATTTAGCATCAGCCAGCGTTCGGTCTTTCCGGGAAAGTTTTCGATCGCTTTGCCGAGTGCGGCGGCAATCCTTTTTTCCTTGTCCGCCGGTATCTTTACCGAAGCGGTAGTGTTGATGTAAGGCATTAGACTGCTCCTTTTTCTGAATAAAACCTGTTATTGAAAAGGCATCGGGTATCCGAAAGCCGTTCTGCTCGGATCGGAGTGAACAGAACGGCTTTCGGGCGTCCGGCGCGAAAGCTTTTCCGCTTCTCCGCGCCTTTATTTGCTTTCGCTGCCCTGCCGCTGAAGCGGGCGGATCACGAATAGTATTTTTCTCTGCGTTTGCGGCGGACGGCAAAGAAGACGGCCGCGGCGATTATTATCACGAGCATCGACAGAGCGACGATATTCGTCGGATCGAAATCCTCTCCCTCTGCCGATTCGATCTTGAGTCTGCTCCAGAGGTTGTTCATATACCGGTTGGTCTCGGGATCGAGCAGGCGGTAGCAGTATTTGTCGTATTCCGCCTTGAAATCCAGGTCCTCCGGATAGAGGATGTCCATGGCGTCCTCGTGGATCTCGCTCATATACGCTATATACTCCTCGTTTTCGATGACGAGGGAGTTCGGCGATGCGTAGCAGATCATTTCGGCGTCGGCGACGGCGGGCTCCTCCGAGAGCAGATAGTTGATGAAGATGTTGGCGATGCGGTAGGTGTCCTCGTCCCTTGCGGGATTCTTCGGAATGCAGATCGTGTCGATGAAGAAGTTGGTGGAGTCGGGCTGACAGAAGGCGAGATCTTCGTTGTTTTCATACATGAAGAGGAAGTCTCCTGCGTAATAGGCTGCAACGTACGCTTCTCCGCTTTCCATCTTGTTGTAGACCTCGTCCATGACGTAGGACTGAACGAGCGGTTTCTGGTTCGCGAGATATTCGTAAGCGCGGTCCCATTCGGCGCGGTCGGTCGTGTTGACGTCGATGCCGAGATCGTACATCGCAATGCCGAAGGCGTCGCGCGGGTTGTTGATCTGAAGGATCTTTCCGCGCAGCTCCTCGCTCCGCATGGCTCCCCATCCGTCCACGAGTCCTTCCGGTACCTTCGCGGAGTTGTATATCAGTCCGATGACGCCGTAGGTGTAGGGGACCGAATACTGTTCGTCGGGATCGTAGAACAGGCCTTTGAAATCGTCGAGTATATACTGATAGTTGTCGATCAGCGAGAAGTCGAGAGGCTCGAGCATCCCCTCGTCGCGTAGCTTGGCTACCATATAGTCGGAGGGGAAGATGACGTCGTATTCGGCGGCTCCGCTCGAGAGCTTGTTGTAAAGATCCTCGTTCGACGGATAGGTCGTGTAGTTGACCTTGACCTTCTCCCCGTAGGTCTCGAAATACCATTCCTCGAAGGCTTCTATCGTGTCAAGCGAATCGTCGGAGCCGTCGGAAATGTATTCGCCCCAGTTGTATACGTTGAGAGTTTTTTCAACCGGAGGCGGGACGAAAAGGAAGAGAAAGACGATACCGACGGTAACGGCGGCGAGAAGCGCCGAGACGCCGATCAGTATCTTCTTTTTGTGCCTGCGCAGTTTTTCGGCAAAGGCGGTCCTGCCGCTGCCGTCTCCGCCCGTGAGATTCGAAAGCAGCAGAAGGACGAAGATAACGACGAATACGATCGAGCATATCGCGTTCATATCGGGGGTGACTTCGCGCTTCGTCATTGAGTAGATGAGTATCGGAAGCGTCTGGAAGCTGTTGCCGATAGTGAAGTTGGATATCACGAAATCGTCGAGCGAGAGGGTGAACGCCATGACGGCGCCCGAAAGTATGCCGGGAAGGATGAACGGCAGTTCGACCTTAAGAAAGGCCTGCGACGGAGTGGATCCCAGGTCCCGGGCGGCTTCCGAAAGACTCGGATCCATCTGGCGGAGCTTCGGAAGCACCGAGAGGATGACGTACGGAAGGTTGAAGGTTATATGCGCGATAAGCAGCGTCCCGAAGCCGAGAAGAGAGTGCTGCAGACCGAGTATCACCTGCACGAAGGCGAAAAGGAGCAGCATCGAAATACCGGTCACGATATCCGGGTTCATCATCGGGACGTTCGTCACCGAAGTCACCGTCCGGCGCAGAATCTTCGAGCGCATGTAGTGTATTCCGTAGGCGGCGAGAGTACCTATCACCGTCGAAATCACTGCCGAAAGAAGCGCGATTATCAGCGAGTACTTGAGCGCCTCGAAGGCCTTGCCGCTCGAGAAGAGTTCCCGGTACCACCGCAGCGAGAATCCCGTGAAATTCGTCATGCTCTTCGACTCGTTAAAGGAGAAGAGGATCATGATGAATATCGGGAGATACAGCAGAAGGTAGATAAGGAAGGAGTAGATTCTCGAAAGAGCGGGAGCGCGGGATGAAGAAGCTTTTTTCATATCACCACGCCTCCCTTCGACGAATCCTTGTCAAACCGGTTCATGACGAAGGTCGAGACAAGGACGATCACCATCAGCACGAGCGACATGGCGGCGCCCACGCTGTAGGTCGAGGTGCTGGCGAAGGCGGTCTCGATGGCGTCGCCTATCAGCAGGTACTGTCCGCCGCCCAGCTTCTGGGAAATATAGAAGGTACTGATCGACGGGACGAAAACCATGGTTATCCCGGAGACGACTCCGGATACCGAGAGGGGAAGAGTGACCTTGAAAAGCGTCTGGGTCTTGGAGCAGCCGAGGTCGGCCGCCGCCTCGCCCAGCTTCGGGTCGATCTTCGAAAGCACGGTATAGATCGGGAGCACCATATAGGGCAGATAGTCGTAGACCATGCCGAAGATGACGGCGCCCGGCGTGTTTATCATGTGAAGCTCGAAATCTTCCCCGAATATCTTCTGGAGAGTTCCGTTTATGAATCCGGTGTCCTCGAGGAGTTTCATGATCGCGTAGGTTCTGATGAGGAAGTTGATCCACATCGGGAGCATGACCATCATAATGAGTATCCGCTGCGCGCGCGGAGAGCGCAGTGAGATGGCGTAGGCGAGAGGGTATCCTATGACGAGGCAGATGACGGTGGCTATCAGCGAGTAGCTCGCCGAGCGCACGAAGGCGTCGGTGTAATCGCCGAGAGCGGCAAAGTTTTCAAAGGTGAACCCGCCGTCAGCCCCCCTGAAGGAGTATACGGCGACGAATATCAGCGGCGCTATGATGAACAGGACGGCCCATACCATATGCGGAGCCGCCGCGATCTGTCTTGCGTCGCGCGTTCTGCCGGTCATTCGGCGACCTCCCCGTCGGGATCGGAAAGATGATCCATCTCGTCGCTGAAGGTCGAATAATCGCCGAACATTCCCGAGAATTCGGATTTTTTCATCACCTGGATCTCGTACGGGTCGATGGATATGCCGATGGTGTCGCCGACCCCGAAGCCCTGGGTGGTCTCGATCATCCACTTGAAGTTGTCTATGTCGACAATTATCTCGTAATAATCGCCCTTGAAGGTCACTGCGGTCACTTCACCGGTGAGCATTGCCTTGTCCACCGGGACTATGTCGATGTCTTCGGGCCTTACGACGACGTCGACCGGCTCGTTCGGCGCGAATCCCGCGTCCTCGCAGGCAAACGTCTGTCCGGCGAAGGAGACCTTGTAGTCCTCGATCATCGTGCCGTTGACGATGTTCGATTCGCCGATGAAGTCGGCGACGAAGGCGTTTTCGGGTTCGTTGTATATCTTTTCGGGGGTGCCTATCTGCTGGATCTCGCCGTTCGCCATTACGACGACGGTGTCCGACATGGAAAGCGCCTCCTCCTGGTCGTGCGTTACGTAAATGAAGGTGATGCCCGTCTGCTGCTGCATACGGCGAAGTTCGACCTGCATATCCTTGCGAAGCTTGAGGTCGAGAGCTCCGAGCGGTTCGTCGAGCAGAAGGACCTCGGGACGGTTGATGAGAGCGCGGGCGATGGCGACGCGCTGCTGCTGTCCGCCTGACAGGCTGGAAACGTCGCGTTTTTCGAATCCGCGGAGATTGACGAGATTCAGCATTTCGGTAACGCGGGTCTTTATCTCGTCGTCGGGCGTCTTCGAAAGCCGAAGTCCGAAGGCGATGTTCTCGTAAACGTTGAGATGCGGGAAGAGCGCGTAGCGCTGAAAGACGGTGTTGACGTTGCGCCGGTGGGGTGGAAGGTCGTTGATCCTTTTTCCGTCGAAGATGACGTCCCCCTCGTCCGGAGTCACGAACCCGGCGATGATGCGCAGCGTCGTCGTTTTTCCGCATCCGGATGGACCGAGAAGGGTGATGAATTCCTTCCGGTGGATGTCGAGGTTGATGGATCTGAGCACCTGCTCTCCGTCGTATGACTTGGAGATCGAGCGCAGCTCAATAAGCTTTTCGTTGTTCATTCCGTACAA
>CACZSP010000076.1 GCA_902783905.1 uncultured Ruminococcus sp. | reverse complement strand
TTCATATACAGTCTGCCCCTCGTTTTCGGTTCTTCGGATTTGTGCATGATCTTCAGCTCTTTTCAATGATGTTTCCGGGGTGTAAACAGTAATGTGAAAGGCAACCGGTTACGTACAACCGGTCAGCGCGCCCCGATCTCGCGAAGTATCTTTATCGCCTTTTCGGGATCGTTGCAGGTAAACATGGTGACGCCGAGGTCGATCGCTTTACGCATCAGCTCGGGAGTGTCGTGGGCAAAGCAGACGCAGGGCTCGCAGCCCATATCCTTCAGTTTTGCAAAATCCTCAGCGGGGCAGAACTCGCTTGTTTTGCGCGGACTCCAGTCGACCTTTCCGTCGGTGATCTTGCAGTTGAAAAGGCAAACGTAGGTGAGATACGGATACATATCCTTTTCCGGCCTCTGCATGAGGAAATCAGGCCAGAAGCCGTGAAGCGGATATTTGTCTCCGTACTTCCCGGCGACGTAGTCGAGAACCTTCCAGGAGAAGCAGTTGATCATGATCCGCTCTCCCATTCCCCTCCGCTCGACCGCCTCGATCAGCTTGTCCGCGGTGGAGTAGCAGATATCTCCTTCGACGTTCGGGTAGTCCTTGAGCTCGAGATTGAGGAGCAGATCGGGATACGGTTCGACGAGATCGAGAAATTCTTCAAAGGTCGGAACGCGCGTGCCCCGGTATTCATCTCCCTTTTTGATGCCGGCGTCGAGCTTTTTAATTTCTTCAAGAGTCATGTCGCAGACCCGTCCGTGTCCGTCGGTGGTGCGGTCGACGTCGTGGTCGTGCATCATGACGAGGATACCGTCCTTCGTCTGGTGGATGTCGGTCTCGATGCCGTCGGCGCCCAGTTCGATGGCGTGACGGAAGGCGGGAAGAGTGTTTTCCGGGCGGCAGTCCTTGTCGCCGCGGTGCGCCGCCATCATTATCTTTCCGGATCCAATGAATTCAAGGAATTTGTTCATCTTTTTTCACCTCAGTCGAGATATCCGAGACGGAAGAGCAGTTCGGCGTTCAGGACAGATCCGCCCGCCGCTCCGCGAAGAGTGTTGTGGGAGAGTCCCACGAATTTGTAGTCAAAGAGGGTGTCGGGGCGCAGTCTTCCGGCCGTAATGCCCATGCCGCCGTATATCTCGCGGTCGGTAAAGCACTGGGGACGGTTGTCTTCTTCGAAATAGGTGATGAACTGCCGCGGGGCGTGGGGAAGTTCCAGCTCCTGGGGAAGACCTTTGTACTCTTTCCAGAGACGGAGTATTTCCTCTTTTTCCGGCTTGCGCTCGAAGCTCATAAATACGGCCGCCGTGTGTCCGTCGGTGACAGGAACGCGGATGCACTGGGTGGTGATGAGCGGAGCCGCTGCGGGTATGATCTTTCCGTCCTCCACGCGCCCCCAGATTTTCAGCGGTTCCTGCTCGCTTTTTTCCTCTTCGCCGCCGATGAAGGGAATTACGTTGTCGACCATTTCCGGCCATTCGTTGAAAGTTTTTCCGGCGCCCGAGATCGCCTGATAGGTCGTCGCGACGACGCTCTTCATTCCGAAGCCGAGAAGAGGAGTAAGCATCGGAACGTAGGACTGGATCGAGCAGTTCGGTTTGACGGCGATAAAGCCGCGCTTCGTCCCGAGACGGGCTCTCTGGGCTTTTATCACTTCAAGATGATCCGCGTTTATTTCCGGCATGATCATCGGAACGTCGGGCGTCCAGCGGTTCGCGGAATTGTTTGATACCACCGGGATCTCGCACTTTGCGTACGCCTCCTCCATTGCAAGCACTTCGGCCTTCGACATATTGACGGCGCAGAAGGTAAAATCGCAGAGAGGGGCGATTTTTTCGGGATAGGCGGCGTCGAGCACCTTCATTCCGGCGTACTGAGCCGGCATCGGAGTTTTCAGCTTCCAGCGGGAGCCGATCGCCTCTCCGTAGGTCTTTCCGGCGGATCTCGCCGAAGCCGCCAGAGCGGTCACCTCGAAATAGGGGTGCCCGTCGAGCAGTGTGAGAAGTCGCTGACCGACCATTCCGGTCGCTCCGATAACACAGCATCTGAGTTTTTTCATCTTTATTTCGGTCCTTTCGGTTGTTTAGGCAATACCGCACAATTCAACGCACGCGTCTTGACGGCTCTTTTTGCGCCTGTTATGACGTCGAAATCTTGAAAAACCGCCTGT
>CACZSP010000075.1 GCA_902783905.1 uncultured Ruminococcus sp. | reverse complement strand
CTGCTCCTGCCCTCCGCCGAATCGGCGAATTTCCACATCACCACGTGTCTTATCATTTTTCCGCCTCCCGGCCGGCTCCGCCTTCCTTCGCGGATGATCCGACGCCTATATTATATAATACGCGCAGGTGATTGTCAAGTGCGGAGCCGAAAAACCCGGCGGCTGTGCCGCCGCAGGCCACGGAGGGATCGTTACCGGACAAATCGATTACTGCCAAACTGCAGCAATTATCGATCATACCGGACAATCCCTCAGTCACGCGGGGGCGCGTGACTGCCCCCCGTAGTGTCTTCACTACCGCGCCGCCGCTTCGCTACCCCGGGGGAAGGTAAAGGACGCGACGTTTATTTGGGTGACGCCGGCGGATCAGAAATCCTGAAAACTGCCCGCTTGCCACTGCTCACTTTCCTCAATTTTTCGTTTTTCATTTTTAATTTTTCATTCTGCCCACTTTCAACAGTTCACTTGCAATTTGCCGTTTGCAATTTTCAATTGTGTCTTTTTTTGTTAAGTCGGGAGCCATTTTTTCCCTTTTCCTATTGCCATTTTTTCGATAATGTGATAAAATTTACTATGTATAATTATTTGTATAATAACTTTGAATTCACTGTTTCTGAAAGGAAGTAAAAATGAAAACGAAGTACGCAGTCAGACTTTTCGCGGCCCTGCTCGCCGCTCTTATGCTGATCGCCGCCGCGTCCTGCGCGAAAGAGAATCCGTCCGGAGCGCAGACGACTCCCGCCGCCACCGAAGAGGGCGCGGTCCCGGGATCGGACGGTCAGACCGCCGCGGATACCGAGCCGGATTACAATCCGCACGTTGCCGCCCGCGATTTCGAAGGAACAGACTTTGTGATCCTTTATAACGGCAACGAAGTCGAACCCAACCACGACTTTGCCGCACAGGAAACGAACGGCTCCACCGTCAACGACGCCGTTTACAACAGAAACGTAAGAATCCAGGAAAAGCACAAGCTCAAGATCGTCACCGAGTTCAAGAGCGACGCGAATATCATGAGCGCCGTTACGAACGCCCAGTCGTCTGGCGACGCCCCCTATCAGCTTATCGACGCAAACCAGACTTATTCCATGACTATGTCGATAAAAGGTCTGCTTCACGAGCTCTCCGACCTGACGCTGATCGACTTCTCAAAGCCCTACTGGAACAGCGATCTGCTTGAAGGCAGCTCCATCAAGAACAAGAACTATTTTGCATATTCCGACGCCAACATCCATGCCGTCGGAGCAACGCCCTGCACCATCTTCAACAAGAAGGTCCACGAAGACGCCAAGCTCAAGAACATTTACCAGTTGGTGGACGAGGGCAACTGGACCTTTGCCGAAATGAGCGAAATGGTCAAGGCGGTCACCGAGGATCTCGACGGCGACCAGCTGATCACCAAAGACGACAAGCTCGGAATGATCGCCAACACCTTCTGCATCGACTGCTTCATCAGCGGCACCGGATATCCGATGATAAAGAAGGACGCCGAAGACCTTCCGGAGCTCAATCTCGAGCAGGGCTTCTTCGAAATCGTCGAAGCCATCCAGTCGCTCTGCTCCGCCGAAAACGGAATGTTCCTCGTAGACAGGACCAGCACCGAAACCGAAGCGCGCGAGTACTGGACCGAGCGGGCGATCACATCCGACCGCGCTCTCTTCTGGATAGGCAACTTCAAGTGCGTCGAACGTCTTCGCACCGCCGACGTCAACTTCGGCGTCGTCCCGATCCCGAAGCTCAACACGGATCAGCAGGATTACAAGATCCACATGCAGGCGAACATCGGCGCCGCCCAGTCGGTACCCCTCTCGGTGCAGAACGTCGAGGACATTTCCGCCGTTCTCGAGGACATTGCGTACGATTCGTATCTCAACGTAATGCCAATTTATATGGAAATACTCATCAAGGGTCAGTCGATCCGCGACGTTGAATCCCTGAAATGCATAGAGATAATCAGAAAATCCTACTACAGCGATATGGGCTTTATGCTCGGCAACTACGGCATTTCGATCCTCGGAAGCGCGCGTTCGACCGTCCTTAACAATTCTCCGGTCGTCTCCTCCTTCCAGAAGGTCGTAAAAGGCTTCGGCAACTCAATCTCAAAGCTTAAGAAGGAAGTTCAATAACCGCGGTTTCCGAAGACATTTTTCCAGGTCCCGGGTCAATAATCACTGAAGCGAGCTGTCGATAATGAAAAACGCAAAAAACGTCACGGCAAAAATACTGTTTTTCCTTCTTCTGCTTCTGGCGGCTGCCGCCGCGGCCGGATGCGCCGCGGCGGGCAAAATGCCCGGCGAAAGAAGGGTCAAAGTTGTATTTGCCAACGATGAAGGAATAGAATCACAGTCGGAGAGGTTTGTCGAAGCCGCTCCGGGTTCCGACGTGTCCTTCAGTTACTCGGTAAAAGAGGGATACACCGTCACCCGCCTCAGCGGGGCGGAGTATTCGGACGACGGAACACTGAAGGTGCGCGGAGTGCGCTACCCGACGACCGTCATCCTCAAGACACGCAAACTCGAGCGCTGCCTGATAAACGTGACTCCCGTCGGCGACGGAAAAGGCCCCGGAGGGGACGTCGGAAGCGCGGCGTCGGATATTTCAGAGTGCTGGGAAGGCGAAAAAGTCACTCTCAGCGCGATCTCTTCGAAAAGATACGCCTTTGCCGGATTTTCCTCCGGAAAACCGCTGACCGAAGGCGGTAAGCTTTTGTCGGAAGAAAACCCGTTCGAATACGTTCCCGTCGACAGCACGCCCGTTTACGCGAATTTCAGACTCGACACGGCGATAATTCACCTTGAAAACTCACCCGGACTGATAAAGCGGACGTCCGACACCGTATCGGTGCAGGTCGGAGGAACCGTCTTCTTCTATTTCGACCTCGAAGAGGGATACGTGATCGACTCCGTCCCCGACGGAACGACGCTTGCGGGAAATTCGATCACGTTGAACAGGGTGACCGACGATACTTCCCTCTCCATCGCCACCCATAAGCTCCCGAAATACGCGATCCAGGTGGACTGGCTCCGTGACGGCGGAGAAGTCACCCTCGATCCGCAGAAGAACTACGGCTGGGAGGGAGACACCGTCACCCTGACCGCCGAACCCGCTCCGCACCATATCTTCACAGGTTTTTCGGAGAGAGCGTCGCTTGAATCGGGCGGAAAACTTCTCTCGGCAGATCCGGAGTACACCTTCACTCTCGACCGCGATATGTACTTGCGGGCGAACTTCGAACTGAAAAAATACACCGTCACGCTCAAGGAAGCCGAGGGCATGAAGATCCTGTCCGACCGCACCCTGTCGGTGCCCGCGGGGGACGACGCGGTATTCCGCGTCGAGCTCGATTCGGATCACGGGATCAACGGCGTCAGCGGAGGCGCGGAATACGCCGAAGGAGTCATCACTCTGAAGAACGTGACCGAAGACGCCGAACTGTCGGCGGAGGTCTTCGAGCTGTCGGCTCTTCGTTTCGGATATGCGGCGAACAATGAAAAATGGGGCTCGGTCGCCGCTTCCGTACCGGCAGGATTCTACCGCCGGGGCACCGAGATAACGCTGACCGCTACCGATCTCAAGGGATCGTTCGCCTACTGGTCGGTCGGCGGCTACGCGGTTTCCTATTCCCGCAGCTACACCTTCACGCTGTCGGACGACGTCGCCGTCACCGCGACCTTCAATCCTCCTCCGGACCCGGCGCTCACCGTCACGGTCCCGAGCGGAAAATGGGTACTCATCTATCATCCCAACGGCGGTATAAACACCAAAACGAATAACGAAGACTACCGCACCGAATACGCGAAGGCGGACACGATCTACCACTGCCCGAACTCGCTTCCCGATATGGGTCAGTTCACGCGCGAGGGCTACGTCCTCATCGGCTACAACACCAAACCCGACGGCACCGGAACCTACGTGGGACCCGGATGGAACGTGCTCATGCCCGAACGCGGAGCGATCTCGCTGTACTGTATGTGGATAGAGGAAACTCCGGCGTCGGAATTCAGCTACGACGTCTCGACCAAGGAAGTCGAACTCACCTACTACAAAAACTACAAGATTAAAACAAAGACGGTGACGGTCCGCAGCTACAACGGAAACGCGTCGACCGTCGTGATACCCGAGCGGATCAAGGGATATCCCGTGACCGAGATATCCACGGCGATGATTTCTTCAAAATCCTCTCTCGAGACTCTCGTAATCCCGAGATACGTCCAGACAGTAAAGGCGCAGGCGGTGATCAGCTGCCAGAACCTGAAGACTGTCTATCTGCCCGATTCGATAACCTCCTTCGCCGACAACTGGGTGACGGGATCGAATTCATTCGAGCGTGTCTTCCTCCGCGCCACGAGGATGCCGACATACTCGAACGGGCGTAACGGGACCTACGCCGTAAAATACGACTGGATGATGACGGCGCCCGGACGCAAGCTTATCATAGTATCCGGGTCCAACTCGGCGTACGGCATAGATTCTCCGCTTCTCGAGCAGAAGCTTTCCGCCGGCGGCTACGCCTTCAGCGTGGTCAACTACGGACAGAACGCGGGCACCCCTGCCGCCTTCTATATCGAAGTGGCGACGAACTTCATGAATCCGGGCGACGTGCTTCTCGTCGCACCCGAACTGAACAAATACCAGTTCGGCTACAACGAGATCAACACGACCCTCTGGCAGATATTCGAGGGAGCCTACGACGCCTTCAGCCAGGTCGATATCCGCCATTACATCAAGATGTTCTCATCCTTCGCCGCCTTCAACAAGGCCGCGGTGGCAAGAACTCCGCAGACGTACGAGACCTTCACTTCCGACACGGTCAACGCCTGGGGCGATTATTCGCTGAACAAGGTGGGAGCCACCTCCTCCTGGAAGACCACCCTCGACGGTTACGACAACAACGGCGGTTACAGCTCCACCACCTACAACACGTCGACCAGCTGCATAAACAAGCGCAACTCGTATTCGGACAGCGGGCGTACTCTCTACTATCCCGATGAAATCAACCGCGTGTACGACATGGCGGCGGCGAAGGGCGCGACGGTGCTCATCTCCTTCCCGACGATAGTCAGGACCTGTCTGACCAAAGCTTCGCAGCAGAAGAACGGGACCGAGCAGCAGAATCTGATAAACGCCGTCGACCAGTATCTGCACGGGACCCGCATTTCCGAGCCGTGGAGATATATCTTCGAGCGCCAGTACTCATACAACTCCAACTACCATCTCAACACGGCGGGCCAGCAGCTCCGCACCGGATATATAGCCGACGACCTGCTCGCCTATTTCAGATCGCACTGAGGGGGACGGAATGAAAAACAACGCTCTTAAAACCTTTCTGATCCTCCTCCTTGCGGCGGTAATTCCCTTCATCTTCATAGCCGCAACACTTGCATTTCTTCCGAAGATCTACGGGGAGACCTTCCTCGGCGAGATGGCGGCAAAATACGAACTTCTCAAAAGCACGAAGGAAGAAAAGGTGATAATCATCGGAGGGAGCTCGACCGCCTTCGGGATCGATTCGGAGATCATCGGCGGAGCCCTCGGCAAAAAGGTGATCAACTTCGGCCTTTACGCCACGCTCGGAACAAAGATGATGCTCGATCTCTCCCGCGCAAACGTGCGCCGTGGCGATATCATCGTCCTCGCTCCCGAGCTCGACCGGCAGACGCTTTCGATGTATTTCAACGCCGAATCCGCCTGGCAGGCGATAGAAGGCGACTATTCGATGCTCCTGCGTATCGGGAAGGACAATTATTCCGATCTTGCCGGCGGGATCATCCCCTTCCTTTCCAAAAAATTCGAATACGCCCTGCAGGGCAGAACGGTGAACCAGACGGGAGTTTACAGCCGCTCGTCCTTCTCTCCGTCGGGAGACATCGTATATCCGCGGGAATACAACGTAATGACCTTCGGATACGACACAAATCAGGAAATTGAACTTGTTCCCGACATCTTCGATCCGGAGTTCATCGACTACGTCAACTCGTATATCAGCTGGGCCGAGAGGCGCGGGGCTAAGGTGTATTTCAGCTTCTGCCCGATGAACGCGTCGGCTCTCGCTGAAGGGACGACCGAGGAATCGGTATACCGGTTCGTCGAATTCATAGAAGACAGCATCCACTGCCCGGTCATAAGCAATCCCTGGGATTCGATCCTTGACAGCGGATACTTTTACGACACCAACTACCATCTGAACGACGCCGGAGTCGTGGTTCACTCGGAAACGCTTGCCAACGACATCCTGCGCGAAACCGGAAGCACCGACGCCCTGGTGCTCGAGCTTCCCGATCCTCCCGGAAAAAAACCGGCGGAAACAAATCCGGGAACGGTCGTCGAGGAGGATCCCGATGAAAAATACTTCGTGTTCGAGGAGATCAGCGGGCTTGTCGCAATAACCGGAGTCACCGACGAAGGCGCCGCGGTGAAGGAACTCCGCATACCGGCCACTCACGGAGGCGCCCCGGTTTCGGTACTCGGGAACGGGCAGGACGGAGTCTTCGCAAACTGCCGCTCGCTCGAGCGCGTCGTCATAGGCGAAGGCCTTTCCGCAATACGCGACGGCGCTTTCTCGGGCTGTGAGACTTTGCGCGAGATCCTTATGGACCGCGAGGACGCCGAATCGCTCGAGGCGTCGACCGAACTCTTCGACGGCGTTTCCGACTCGGTGAAGATAACCTTCAACACCGAGACCGCTCTCGACAATTTCTCGGTCGGATACTGGTGGGCGTACCATTCCGGCAGAATGGAAATGGCGAAAAAAGATTAATCAATTATTTTAATACAATACAGAGGATTTTCGAATGAAACTCAACGAACAGCAGATCGCGCTCATCGCGCGCGGGTACGCGTCGATCGAAACCGTCGACGGAGAATTCGTCTT
>CACZSP010000074.1 GCA_902783905.1 uncultured Ruminococcus sp. | reverse complement strand
GATTTCGACGTCATAACAGGCGCAAAAAGAGCCGTCAATGACGCGACGCGAAATCCGGGACGGATTTCGCCGTCGAATTGTGCGGTATTGCCTTAAATTATTATATTCCAAATAAAGAAGAATGTCAAGAAAAAGAAAAGAAAAACGCGCCCCCCGCAGTCGCCCGCAGGGCGGGACTTTGCGGGGGGCGCGGCAGGATGTTATTCCTGGCCGGTGAGTATCTTTACAAGTTCATTGTCCTTGTCGAGAATGATCGTCTTTTTACCGCTTCCCGTCAGCGAGACGCGGAGGGCGTCAAGTCCTCTGATATACTCGTAGAAAGCTGCTTTTTCCTCGGAGTTGTAGGCGTCCTTGAGTATTTTCATATACTCTTCTTCGCCCTCGGCGATTTTTATCGCCGCCTCCTTGTTGGCTTCGGCGAGCATGAGTTCGACCTGCTTGTCGGTCTCGTTCTTTATCTTCTGGGCTTCGGCGTTGCCCGACGCAATATACCCGGCGGCGATGTTCTGACGCTCGGATATCATTCTCTCGTATACCGCGTTCTGGTTGTCGGACGGGAGGCTCAGCGTCTTGATCTGAGCCGTCACTATCTCGATGCCGTACGCCGTGATTTCGGAGCCGGCCTCGGCGGTGATCTTTGAAGTCAGCACGTCGCCTCTGGCGGCGATTACCTCCTCCTGGTTCATCGACGAGATGGTGTTCTTTATCGCGTTGTAGACGGCGGCGTCGATGCGCTCCTCGGCTCTGCCGCGGACCGCGTTGAGCGAGCGTATGTAGGCGCTCGAATCGGTCACGTGCCAGAGAACGTAGCTGTCGACGACCATCGATTTCTTATCCTTGGTGATGACGTCGGATTCGGGAATGTCGTAAAGGATTATTTCCTTCGAGATCTTTTCGACCGTCTGTATGACAGGGATTTTGATCTTCAGCCCGGGCGTATCGTTGATTGAGACTATCTTTCCGAACTGGCGCACGACGGCGTATTCGTTCGGTTTTACCGTATAGAACACCGAACTGACGACCGACGAGGCAAGGAGAACAAGCACCGCGATTACGATCAGCAGGGTGAGCGATTTATTCTTTTTCACTGTGCCGCACCTCCGCTGACGTTAATCGGGTCAAGGGGAAGGAAGGTCTGGGTCGATCCGTCGCTGATGACGACGTTCAGGTCGGGCAGCAGACTTTCCATCGTTTCGTAAAACAGCCGCTTTTTCGTTATGAGAGGGAAATCCTTGTATTCACCGAACATCTTGTTGAAGCGGGCGACTTGTCCCTCCGCCTCCGCGATCCTCGCGGCCTTTTGCGCTTCGGCGTTCTGGATTATCTTGTCCGCCTCGGCTTCGGCCGCCGGGAGTTTTTCGTTTTTGTAGCGGTTAGCGTTGTTTATCGCAGTGTCCGCCTGCTGCTTGGCGCTTTCCACCGAACGGAAGGCGTTGAACACCTCCTGAGTCGGCGGCTCTACGTCCTGTATCATAATGTTGACGAGCTGAAGCCCGACGTTGCGGCTCGACAGCTCCTCGGCGAGTTTTTCGCGTATCTTGAGCTGTATCTCGCCTTTTGCCGTCGTCATCACGTCGTCCACGTTGTAGTCGGATATGGTGGCGCGGATGCAGGACATTGCGGAGTTTTTAAGGACAAGCTGAGGGTCTTCCGAGTTGTAAAGGAAAGCGACGGGATCGCTGACCTTGTACTCCAGGTAGAAGTCGACGTCGATAAGGTTCATATCGGCGGTGATCATCTGGGGGTTTTCCCGGTCGCCGAAATCCTGGGTGGATCCCGCGATGGTGTACCCGATGCTGGCGCCGTGCGTGGTTATATCGACCGTTTCGGCTTTCTGGATATACGGAATCTTCCAGTGCACTCCGGCTCCGTCGACGCGTCTGACTTCTCCGAACATCGTCACGACCGCCTGCTGATCCTCGGAAACCGAGTAAAAACTTCCGAGAACTACCGAGAGGATGACGATCGCAACCGCGGCCACCGGAATAATCCGGGACAGAAGGCGGAAGCGTTTCGCCTTTTCGGTGGGACCCGACTCCGACTTCTTTCTGAAGATCGCGGTCAGGATGACTGTCGCGAGGATAAAGAAGATGAAAAGGGTCATATCAGTCTTTCTTTTTCCTGATAATCACAGCGGAGGAAAGAACCGCGACCAGAGCGGGAAGAACGGCAAAAGATGAACCGCAGCCCTTCCTTCCGGTGGTCGTCGGGGCGGTTGTAGTCGGGGCGGGGGCGGCGTCGGTCCCGGCATCGGTTGCCTCGTGGGTGGATTCGGGCTCGGTC
>CACZSP010000073.1 GCA_902783905.1 uncultured Ruminococcus sp. | reverse complement strand
GGGTAATACCTGAAATTCCATTCACCGCAAAGTGAAATAAATCTGTCCGACGCGTTTCTGACGGTGTCCGGAGACGGCGTCGCGCCGTCGCATGAAAACGGAATAAAGTAAGAGCGGGGAGGTTCGGTCCCGACGTGGAGAACCTTCTGTGATCTGTGATAATTCAATTCGAAAGACATCGCTTTCCTCCGCCTGAATAATTCTTTTTGCGATACCGTTGAAATTTCAGTATCATCATATATTATACACTATTTTCCGGATAAGTCAAGCGGTTGCCCGAAAAACGCTTGACTTGCGGAAGGTTTTGAAGTATAATCAATTATATGACAACGGTTTCGCAAAGAGGTACTTATCGTTATGACTACAGAACAGATTCTTGCAGAAGAATTCAAACTCAGGGTGGATCAGGTTGAACGGACCGTCGCCCTTATCGACGACGGAAACACCATACCTTTCATAGCAAGATACCGCAAGGAGGTCACGGGGTCGCTTGACGACACCGTCCTGAGAGATCTTTACGACAGACTTCAGTATCTTCGCGGCATTGAAAAGAGAAGGGAAGAAGTAAAGGGACTGATCGCCGCTCAGGATAAACTGACGCCTGAAATTGAAGCCGCGATAGACTCAGCCGCAACGCTGACGGAAATTGACGACATATACCGTCCTTTCAGACCTCACAGAAAGACGAGAGCGTCGGTAGCAAAGGAGAAAGGACTCGAACCTCTTGCCGATCTGATTTCCGAACTTCGCGACGAATACGAAAAGCCGATCGATGAGTTCGCCGCCGAATACGTTTCCGAGGAAAAGGGCGTCGCCGATCCGTCAGACGCTCTTGCCGGAGCATGCGATATCATCGCCGAACGCATCTCGGACGACGCGGGGTGCCGCAAGGCGCTCAGAACTCTTATCTGGGAGTACGGTCTTCTCGTTTCAAAGGCCGTGAAGGACGAACCTTCCGTTTACTCTCAGTATTACGATTTTTCGGAACGGCTCAAAAAAATCGTTTCTCACCGGGTGCTTGCCGTAAACAGGGGCGAAAAGGAAGGTTATTTGAAGGTTTCCATAGATCCCGGAAGCGACGTTGTAAAATCCTATCTTAACGGAAAATACGTTACCAATCCGTCAAGTCCTGCCGCTGATTACATGCGTGCCGCCGTCGATGACGGTTATTCACGACTTCTGTTTCCCGCTGTCGAGCGCGAGATCAGGAATGATTTGACGGATACCGCCTCCGAGGCGGCCATCAGGGTTTTCGGCGACAATCTTAAACATCTGCTGATGCAGCCGCCGCTGAAGGGAAAAACGGTTATGGGATTCGATCCCGGATATCGGACCGGCTGTAAGCTCGGCATTGTTGACAAGACCGGGAAAGTTATCGATACCGCGGTGATCTACCCGACGAAACCCCAGGAGCGTATAAGGGAAAGCGGCGCGGTCGTTTCGGCGCTTATCAGAAAGTACGGAATAGACGTTATCGCAATCGGCAACGGGACCGCATCAAAGGAAAGCGAGATCTTCATAGCGAATCTTCTGAAGGAAACCGGACTGCCCTGTAAGTATATTATGGTGTCGGAAGCAGGAGCTTCGGTTTACTCCGCGTCAAAGCTCGGCGCGGAGGAGTTCCCCGATTTCGACGTTACGCAGCGCTCCGCCGTCTCGATTGCCAGAAGACTTCAGGATCCGCTCGCGGAGCTTGTCAAAATAGACCCTAAGTCGATCGGCGTCGGACAGTATCAGCACGATATGAAACCGGCACGGCTGGACGAATCGCTGACGGGCGTCGTTGAGGACTGCGTCAACGCAGTCGGGGTCGATCTCAACACCGCTTCGTACTCGCTCCTTTCGTACATATCCGGGATTAATTCTTCGATTGCGAAGAACATCGTGAAATACCGCGAGGAAAACGGAGAGTTTGATTCCAGAGCCGAACTTCTGAAGGTACCGAAACTCGGGAAAAAAGCTTATGAACAGTGTGCCGGCTTTCTTCGCGTATCCGGCTCGGACGAGGTGCTCGATTCGACCGGAGTCCATCCCGAATCGTACGTTGCGGCACACAGACTGCTGGAACGCTACGGATTCGACGATTCACTGGTGCGCGGGGGCGGTATAAAGCAGCTGTCGGCAAAGGTGGCCCTGGACGGGAAGGAAACGGTATCCGCCGAACTCGGAATCGGCGTTCCTACGCTTGACGATATAGTCGGAGAACTTGAAAAACCCGGAAGGGACGTAAGAGACAGCTTTGACGCTCCGATCCTTCGCGACGATATACTCGACATCAGGTCGCTGAAGGAGGGAATGGTCCTTACCGGTACCGTCCGCAACGTCACCGATTTCGGCGCTTTCGTCGATATAGGAGTTCATCAGGACGGTCTTGTTCATATTTCCCGGATAAGCAAAAAGTTTATCAAACATCCGTCCGAAGCGGTTTCTGTGGGCGATACCGTTCGCGTAAAAGTAATGTCGGTTGATCTTGAAAGGAAGCGAATCGCTCTGACAATGCGTATTGACGAAGACTGAAAAGTAAATCACATTTACCTTTTTTCGGCTTGGCGAGCGTATTTGTTAATACAATTAATAATTTGTTCATTTTTATTGTGCAAAATATTCGTGAAAATAAGCTCTTTTATAAAAAAAAGACTTCACTTTTCGGCTGAAATTTGCTAAAATAATTAAAGTAATTTTTACCCGATTTCTCAAAAACCGAGAACGGGATTATTTTCGGAGGAGAATTTATGGCAAGCGTATCTCTCAAACACATTTATAAGAAGTATCCCGGCGGCGTTACCGCTGTTTCGGACTTTAACCTTGATATCAAAGATAAGGAATTCCTTGTTCTGGTCGGACCTTCCGGATGCGGAAAAACGACCACTCTTCGAATGATCGCCGGCCTTGAGGAAATCACCGAAGGCGAGCTTTTCATCGGTGACAAACTCGTCAACGACGTTGCTCCCAAGGACAGAAAGATAGCGATGGTGTTCCAGAACTACGCTTTGTATCCTCACATGACCGTTTTCGAGAACATGGCGTTCGGCCTTAAGCTCAACAAGACGCCGAAGGAAGAAATCAAGAGACGCGTTGAAGAAGCGGCCAGGATTCTTGATATCACTCATCTTCTCGACAGAAAACCGAAGGCTCTTTCCGGCGGTCAGAAACAGCGTGTCGCGCTCGGACGCGCCATCGTCCGCAAGCCGATGGTCTTCCTTCTTGACGAGCCTCTTTCAAACCTTGACGCAAAACTCCGTGCATCGATGAGAGCCGAGCTTACCAAGCTTCACGAGAACGTCAAGACCACGTTTATTTACGTTACGCACGACCAGGTCGAGGCTATGACGATGGCGACGAGAATCGTCGTTATGAAGGACGGTCTTATCCAGCAGGTCGATACTCCTCAGAATCTTTACGACAGTCCCTGCAACATTTTCGTTGCCGGATTTATCGGAACTCCTCAGATGAACTTTATCACAGGAAAGCTTGTCAAGAAGGGCGAGGACGTTTTCTTTGAATTCGAGGACAAGTCCCTCAAGCTTCCCGCCGATAAGGGCAACGCTCCCGAACTCAAGGATTATATCGGACAGGAAGTCATCGCCGGGATCCGTCCCGAATCGATTCACGACGAGCCGATGTTCCTCAACTCCATTCCCGAGGACAGCCAGTGCCAGGCTTACGTCGATCTTACCGAGCTTATGGGCGCCGAGATTCACCTCCACGTCATCATCGGCGAAACCAACCTTGTGGCCCGTGTCTCCTCCCGTTCGACTTCAAGAGCGGGCGACACCATTAAAGTCGCGTTCGATCTTACGAGAATGCATTTCTTCGACAAGGATACCGAACGCTGCATTATCCACTGATCTTTCGGTCATAATTCAAGCGACGGGGGTGTTAAAAAAGTCCGGCTTTTTTAACACCCCCGCCGCCGTTCAGGCAGTGTAAAATGAACGATCAATTAGCTTTTCCCGGCACAGACGATAACAGGAGTCTGCGTCACACGTCCACGATTCTCGGCGTTGCGCTCCTGATCAATCTGTTCTGCCTTCAGTTCCTCCGGGAGATACCGTATCTGATTTTTTCTTCCGGCGGAATCAACTCCGAAATCCCCGATTCAAATCAGCTATGGCTGACCGTAACCGACGGGTTTGCTTATGCTCTCAGTTTCATTATTCCGGTTGTTTTTATCCGAATCACTCTCAGAGGTCGCAGTTTTTCTCCGGCACTGTCCGTTGTTGCACGTCCGTCGCTTTTTCTAATAATTCCGGCTGTTATCGGAATCAATTACGGCGCCGCGTATTTCAACAGTGTTCTGACCTCCTTCATTCAATTCGATTATTACGTCCCCGATCTTGACGGGTTTCCTGCTTTGATCGTTGCGGAGTTTATATCGACGGCTCTCGTCCCCGCGGTTTTCGAAGAACTACTCATGCGCGGATGCGTCCTCGGGAGTCTTCTCGGATATTCAAAGACCGGTGCGATTCTGTTCTCGGCTTCGGTATTTTCCCTTATGCACGCGAACCCGGCTCAGTTTCTTTACACTTTCGCCGCCGGAATTCTGCTTGGAACCGTTTACGTTATGACAGGATCGGTCTGGCCGGGCGTCATAATTCATTTCTTCAACAACTTTTTGTCAATCGTTTCCGAACTCGAATTTGAAAACAGCAATCTTGTTGTTTTGTTTGCCGATCTAACCGTAATGCTTGCGGGATTCGCCTGTTTATCCGTTATCGTTTACAGGTACGGAGAAAAAATCAGGATTGCTCTTTCCGATCGCGGTGAAGGCGATACCGGGTTCTGGAAGCATGCATTGCGTCCGACGGTTATCGTTTACGCGGCTTTATCAGTTGCTCTGGCGTTGTTTGAAATATTCGCCGTTCTGTTTCTGGTATGACCGAAGATAAAAAAAACCTGAGCGCAAAAAGCGCGAATTTTATGAAAGAAGCGCTGGCTCTCGCGTCGGAAGCCGCCCCGGACGGAGAGATCCCCGTCGGCGCCGTCGTTGTAAAGGACGGCCGGGTAATCGGAAGGGGATGCAACCGCAGGATCGGGAAGCACGATCCGACGGCACACGCCGAGATAGAAGCAATCCGGGATGCGGCGGCAAATATCGGCGACTGGCGCCTTTCCGGATGCTGTCTTTACGTCACTCTTGAACCTTGTCCGATGTGCCGTGCCGCGATAGAGGCGGCAAGGATAGACACAGTCGTTTATGCCGCCGACTCGGGTATCGAAAGCGTCGCTCCTTCAACGTTATTTGTAAAAACGAGCGATTCTTTTGCCGTCGAGCGGTCAAAAGAGCTGATCGATTCTTTCTTTTCGTCTGCACGAAGCCGCCCGAAGCCGAAAAGACTTCAGCGCGATTTTTACACGCGCGACTCCGTTACGGTGGCCCGTGACCTTCTCGGAAAGGTTATTTGTTCGAAATCGGACGGGGGCCTTATTAAAGCAAGAATAACCGAGACCGAAGCGTATCTCGGCGAAAAGGATACCGCGTCTCACGCCCGTTTCGGAAAAACAGACAGGACGCGTCCGATGTTCGACAAGGGCGGTACCGTTTACGTATATCTTTGTTACGGCATTCACAACATGCTTAATATTGTTACGTCGGTAAAAGGCGATCCGCAGGCGGTTCTTATCAGAGGAGCGGAAGGGGCCGACGGACCGGGCAGAGTCACCGCTCTTTTATCGGTTACCCGTCGTGAAAACGCTTCGGACGCTGTTCTATCCGATCGTTTATGGATTGAGGACGACGGTTTTATTCCTTCCGGAATCACGGCTTTTCCGCGTATCGGTATCGGATACGCTTCGGACAACGACAGAAACGCCCTGCTTCGCTTCAGATCAGACCCGCGCGATTGACTTTCAGCGCTTAATTTGCTATAATATAATATATTACTGAAATAAAATAGTGGGATAACGCGATGAAATCTAAGATTGCACTTTCGCTTGTTCTTGTCATTGTTTTATGCACCGTGTTATGCGCCGGCGTTTCAGCCGGGTTAATGCCCTCAAATAAAATCATAAACGATTTTGACACTTTTGTTATAGTGCCGAAGGCCGGAGTTGCGGTTCCCTTCGTCCTTGACGACGATCCTTCGTCGCAGGGAGCGAAGGTTGCCGTAGATCAGGACACGTCGCCTTTTTATGACGGAATCGCCTGGTATGACGTAACGGCGGAAAAATATCTTTCACCAGGTGACTACTTTTCCGGCGGGCACGTATACAGGTTAAGAATCAGACTCAATGCTCTTTCAGGATACGTATTCGCCGTTTCCGGCGGAGCAAGCAACGTTCATGCTTCCGTCAACGGGGAGGCCTGCCTTGCCGTCGGATACGATAAAAACTCCGACGGAAACGTCATCAATCTGGATACAAAGATCGAGCTGATCCGTGAATTCGATAAGCTCCCGGGAGGAAGTATCGAAATCTCCCAAGTTACCGTTATCGGGGAGATTTCCGTCGGAACAAT
The DNA here is from genome assembly GCA_902783905.1 of uncultured Ruminococcus sp. Classification (GTDB taxonomy): domain Bacteria; phylum Bacillota; class Clostridia; order Oscillospirales; family CAG-272; genus CAG-390. Next base: position 6,893 of record CACZSP010000073.1, on the reverse strand, counting down.
TCTTTCAACCGATAATTTCAGTTCTCCGACTCCCGGGGTAGCTTCGGTGGTTTCAGGCTGGAAGGATTCCGACGCTGTTGAGGTTGATCCCGGAACACCTGCGAAGGCCGGGAAATACTATCCGAGAGTAGTGTTAACCGCTTCTCCGGGTTATCAGTTTATAATCGATACAGAAGTATCGTACGCGGGGCAGACCACCTATATCTATAATCTTGAGCAGTCGCAAACGGTCGCGTACGCGTCGTTCGAGACGATCACGGTCGCCTGCGATCATTCCGGCGACACTTCAGACTGGAAAAAGGACACGAACGGTCACTGGAAGCATTGCACCGTTTGCGATTCCGACTACGGACTGACCGCCCATTCGTTTGACGACGGCGTTCCGAACGGGGCTTACACCGATTACACGTGCTCGGTCTGCGGTTTCACCTATTCTGTCATGAACGGTGTATCGGGAACCGTTTCGGTCACGCTGCCAGATTTTCAGTTTTCCAAAACTTTCGGCGATATCTGCCGCGAGACTGCCGTTAGTATGGCGAGCGGAACTCCGAAGGTGGTTTCTTTTACCGTCGAATCACAGTCTGCCGGTTATTCGGAGACTTTCGTCCATAGTATAGAGGCAAACACATGGATGCTTGCCGGAGGCGGCGACCCGGTAAAAGCGATGGCCGAACATCCACTCGGGAACACCGAATACACGCTCACCATTAACGTTGACACCGGGAAATTCGTGGAAAACAAGGATCTTAAGGTTCAGAACCCTGATAACAGGGCAGAATCTTACACTACCAACGTCAAGGAAGACACCCTTGTTATAGTTCACGCAACCTACCGCACAAAAGATAACGCAATAAGTCTGATTAAAATCCACAGCTTTACCGCGCCGGCTGCCGGTAATTTACCGGCTTCAACGCTTAAGTTTGAACTCGCCGAAGGACTAAAGCTTAACTCGATCGTATGGAACACCGCCAACCCGTCCGAAAAGTTCACCTGCGATAAAGAATATTTCGCGGTCATAAGCGTCGAAGCCGATCTCGGTTACAAGCTTGCGCCCGATGCAAAGGCCGAAATAGAAGGATGTACCGACGTCAGCGTCAAGATTTCCGGAGACGTCGCCGAGATAACGGCAAAATATCCGAAAATCGCTCATTCATTCGGAGAAGTCAGCGTGATCAAAGAGCCCACGGCGACCGAGCCCGGAGAAGGGGAGAAGGTATGTTCGGCTTGCGGCGCAAAAGAATCGGTCGTTCTCGAAGCGACAGGAACGGTCACATCGGCGTCTGATTCCCAGAGTCAGCCCGGCGTCACGACGGTTCCCGATTCAACGGATGCGGTTGAACCGGTCACGTCCGGGAGCACAGCCGACACGTCGTCGTCTCCCTCTCCCGCGGAATCGTCAGCTGCCGGAAACACTGACGACGGTAACAAAAATCCGGATAAGCTTCTTACGGTGCTTCTTATCACTGCCTGCTCGCTCCTTGCCGCTGCATGCGGAGTTATCGTTTTCCTTGTTGTAAAAAACCGTAAACACTCGTAATAATCGCAATTACAGTATTTTTTGAAATAAATCGCATGATAAAGCCGCTCGGCAAGGCCTTTCGTCCTGAAAGAGCGGCTTTAATAAGAGGAATCGACAATGAAACTCTTAGCCGTTGCGGGAACAAGACCCGAGGTGGTGAAGCTCGGCCCGCTTATAGCCGAGCTGAAAAAAAGAGGCGCGGATATGACGGTTTGTTCCACGGGTCAGCACGACCGGCTTGCCGCGGACGCGTGGAAGATATTCGGCATAAAACCGGATATGGATCTAAAACTGATGAAACCGGATCAGTCTCCCGCCCGTTTGACGTCGCGGGTAATATCCGAAGTGTCCGGGGTAATTGCCGGCACGGAGCCCGACGCTGTTATCGTCCAGGGGGATACTTTTTCATCATTCGGCGCCGCATGCGCCGGGTTTTATTCTCGGGTACCGGTTGTTCACGTAGAAGCCGGGCTAAGGACCTTCGATCTCGGTTCCCCTTATCCCGAGGAATTCAATCGCAGGGCAATATCGCTTTCGGCATCTTTCCATTTTGCGCCAACCGCAAAAGCATTCCGCAATCTCGTCGCCGAAGGGATTCCCGAGTCCAGGATATTTCTGACCGGAAACACCGGGCTTGATTCATTTTCGTATACATCCGGAGCAAGTCTTTCGTTCGATCTTCCGCGGAACGCAAAAAATAAAAATATCGTCTATATGACCATTCACCGCCGGGAACTGGCAAAAGAGTCAATGCGGAGCGTTTTCCGTGCGGTGCGAAGAGCCGTGGAGGATGCGGACGCCTTCTGCGTTTTTCCGGTTCATCCCGCTCCGGGCATACGCGAGATCGCTGAGGAATCGTTTCGCGAATGCGGGAACGCAATGATTACAGGTCCCGTCGGGCTGTCCGATTCCCACGCGCTTTTACGAATTTCAACGCTTTGCGTTACCGATTCCGGCGGTCTTGAGGAAGAAGCCGCTTTTACCGGAACTCCCGCCGTCATCGTTCGCAGAGTGACCGAGAGAGAGGAAAGCGTTGATTTCGGAGTCTCCGTGCTTTCGGGAACCTCCGAAGAAACCGTTTACAGTGAAGTGTTCGGTCTTCTTTCCGATAAAAAACGCCTTAATTCGATGAAAAAGAGATGTTTTGCCTACGGAGACGGTCACGCTTCCGAAAAAATCGCTGACGTTATCATTCGGCTTTATGAAAAAGGAGAACTGCAGGTATGAAAAGATTTATGATCAGGATCGGTTTTCCGTATTCCTTTGCGCTCTCGACGATCCCGGAAGGCGGGATCGACAAAACGGCTCTGCTGGCGGCTTTTCCTCCGGAAAACGGTGCGTCCTTAGATTTCTTAAGATACACCTTTGTCATCATTCTTGTTAACGCCGAAAACGAGTCGGACGCGGAAAAGGCCGCCAGAACAGCGGCGGATTCGGCTTTCCCGGAGTATAAAGGTGAGTTTTCCTTTATGTCCTTCAGATCGGACGGCAGCGACGAATCTCTGCTGATGCATCAGATTTACACCGGCCTTTACGGTGCCGAGCCGTATCAGAAGCTTGTTACCGAGCTTGCCGGAATCGTTCCGATCCTCCGAGAAAAGGAATCGCTTGACGTGCTGAGAACGCAGAATTATCTTTTTGCCATAGATTCGGGGTGCGGTTTTACCACGCTCCTTTCGTCTTTCGGCGATTTTATAAGACGCACCGGATTTTACGGAGACGAAAGCGATTCGAGAGTCAATTACACCGAATATAAGATAGCCGAAGAGTCGGGGACCGGCGCGATAAGTATCGAAGATCTGAAAAACGATCTTCACGAACACCGCAACGTAACCGAAAACGGAATTATCGGTATCGATATCGGTTATTTTCTGAACGAAGGCAAAAACGATGCCCTCCGGTCATTCGTATCCTGGCTTTCGTATCTTCAGGATTCTTTCGTGTTCGCATTCAGGGTTCCTTTTCTCGAAAAACGGTCGCTTGACGTTCTGGCTGCGCTTCTGTCTGACGTAATGGTTACCAGAATCGTTGCGATTCCACCTTTGCACGAAGCGGTCCTGTCCGAAACCTTTGAAAACGAGCTGAGAAACGCGGGAATGGAAGCCGGCGCCGGGATGCACGAAGCTTTTCTGCGTTACGTTGCTGAAGAAAAGAGAGACGGACGTTTTTACGGATTCAAGACCGCGGTAAAGATCAGCGATGAGATAATATTGTCAAAATCGGTTTCCGACTCGAAAAAGATACGGGAAGGGAAGGAACCTGACTCCGGAACGATCGTTCCGGAAGATATCGGTATGATGCGTGCTGGCAAGAAGGAATCGAGCGGTTTCGAGGAACTGAACGAAATGATCGGTATGGAAAAGATTGCCGAACGTATCCGTGAGATCACCGCACAGGTAAAAATATCGATGAAAAACGACAGTCTCGACCGCCCTTCGATACACATGAGGTTTACCGGCGCTCCCGGTACCGGTAAGACAACAGTGGCAAGGATCATCGGGAAAATATTCCGTGAGGAGGGAATTCTGAGAAAGGGTGCTTTCCTTGAATATTCCGCAAGGATGCTTTGTGCAGAATACGTCGGTCAGACAGCGGTCAAAACCGCCGCTATCTGCCGGGATGCCTACGGATCGGTTCTCTTTATTGACGAGGCGTATGCCCTTTACACCAAAGACAACTCCTTCAACGATTACGGACGGGAAGCGCTGACAACACTCATCTCGGAGATGGAAAATCATCGGGACGACATGCTTGTCATTATGGCGGGCTATACGGAGGATATGGAAACTCTGATGGAGGGGAACGCCGGTCTGCGCAGCCGTATGCCTTATCTGATTCATTTTCCGAATTATTCGAAAAAACAGCTATTCGAGATCTTTATGCTGATGGTAAAAAAGCACTTCAACTACACCGAAGAACTTGAAAATGAGGCAAAATCGTATTTTTACGGTTTGCCCGATTCGACTTTTGAATCCAGGGAATTTGCCAACGCCCGTTTCGTCAGAAACCTTTACGAGAGAGTCTGGTCCAAAGCCGCGCTGAGGGCGTCTCTTTCCGGTGAGGAGAACCTTGTTCTTTCAAGAGACGACTTCGTCGCGGCAAGTTCCGAAGGAGAGTTTTCCGAAAAGATCGTAAAAAGAAACAAAATCGGGTTTTAATGGGATTCAGAACCGTCTGTATTGTGCGGTCATCTGATAGTTACATGAATATTCATTTTGGATTTGATGAATTATTCATCTTTTCCTTGACTAAAAGAGCATAATGTTGTATAATAATAATCTATAAAACTTATTAAGGGAAACTGTTTTGAAAAGAAAAGAAGCACGAAAAGAAGTAATGTCGCTCATTTTCGAGTATTCCTTCAAACCCGGATCCGATCCCGCGGAATTATACGCTCTTGCCGTCGAATGCGGCAGATTTCCGGATGACGAATACGTTCGTTCAACCTTCTGCGGTGTATGCGGGAAACTGGATTTTATAGACGGAAAGATATCCGAGTATTCCAACGGCTGGAAGACATCCAGAATCTCACCGGTTGCTCTTGCGATTATGAGAACGGCGGTTTACGAGATTTATTTCAGAGACGACGTTCCGCCGGCATCCGCTGTCAACGAGGCGATTGAACTGGTAAAGGAATACGACGACGAAAAGAAGATCAGGCCTTTCGTAAACGGTATTCTGAACTCGGTCCTTCACGATCCGGATCTGCACCGGGACAACGGATAATGAAGGAGGTTTTCTGCGGATTCGACACGAGCAATTACACGACGTCCTGCGCCGTTTGCGATTATGACGGAAACGTGATCGCAAACATTAAATCACCTCTGCCGGTAAGGGACGGAGAACGGGGCCTCAGGCAGTCGGACGCCGTTTTTGCGCACGTGAAGAATCTGCCCGGTGTAACCGAAAAGCTCGCCGAAGCGACAGCCGGGAGCACGGCGGTTGCCGTCGGAGTATCCCAATCTCCCCGGCGCGTTTCCGGCTCATATATGCCCGTATTCCTTTGCGGAATCGGTGCGGCGATTTCCTTTGCGGCCGGCGCAAAAGCTCCGCTGTTCGGGTTCTCTCATCAGGAGGGGCACGTGATGGCGGCTCTTTGCACATCGGGGGCGCTGAATGAAATTGATCCGTCTCGTTTTATTTCCTTTCACGTTTCCGGAGGGACGACAGAGGTCCTTCTCTGTTCGCTTTCGGGCAGCGACCTTTCCTGCGAGAGGATCGGGGGAACGACAGATCTGAACGCCGGACAGCTTATCGACCGTACCGGGGTCAGACTCGGGCTCTCCTTCCCGTGCGGCGCGGAGCTTGACAGGCTCTGTATGTCTGTCGATACGTCCGTGCAACCTTCAAAAACGTCGGTGAACGGGACCGATTGTTCGCTTTCAGGGCTTGAGAACGTCGCGATTTCCATGATCGAAAAAAAGAATTCCGCGGGATACGTCGCAAGATTCATATTCGACTCGGTTTGCGAAACACTTATTAAACTGACGCGTAACGCTAGGAGCGTATACGGTAATCTTCCTGTGATTTTTTCGGGAGGAGTTACCGGAAGCGCATATATTTCATCCCGACTTTCCGGACTGGACGCATGTTTTTTCACGTCGCCCGAGTATTCTTCCGACAACGCAGTCGGAATCGCGCTGCTTGCAAGGTTGAAGTATTTGAATGAAAACTGACGGAATATCTTATATTACGGTTTCACAGCTCAACGATTACGTAAAGATGCTGATTGACGGCAACGGACTTTTATCGACGGTTGCCGTCCGGGGGGAGATCTCGAATTTCAAGCATCATTATTCCGGACACATGTATTTTTCGCTCAAGGACCGCGAATCGGCGCTCAGATGCGTTATGTTTTCCGGGAACGTTTCGGGGCTCACCTTCTCACCGAAAGACGGAAGCGACGTGATCGCATTCGGAAGAATTTCGGTTTTCAAAAGAGACGGAACCTACCAGCTTTACGTAAATTCAATGCTGGATGCCGGGCTCGGTGAACTGTACGCCGCCTTTGAGCGTCTCAAAAAGAAACTCGGCGAGGAGGGTCTGTTCGACGTTTCCCGCAAAAAGAAAATCCCGAGATTTCCCGAAAAGATCGGTATAGTCACATCCGCCACCGGAGCGGCTGTAAGAGATATGATAACCATTCTCGGAAGGCGCTGGCCGATGTGCGAAATCTTTCTTTATCCCGCGCTGGTTCAGGGAGCCGAAGCGCCGGCAAGCATTGCCGAAGGAATCAGATATTTCAACAGGGAAGGATCCGTCGATACCTTGATTATCGGGCGCGGCGGAGGATCGTTTGAAGATCTGTCGTGTTTCAACGACGAAACGCTTGCGAGAACGATAGCTTCGTCCGTCATCCCCGTAATATCCGCCG
>CACZSP010000072.1 GCA_902783905.1 uncultured Ruminococcus sp. | reverse complement strand
GATCATCCTGTTCAGTTCCTCGATCTCAAGGCGCAGTTCTTCGGTCGTGGCGTTCTTGACGTCGTCGTAGGTCGCCGCGGTGTAGGATGCGGCCGAATCTGCGCGAAGGATTGGGACTGCCTGCACGAGCAGCACAAGAGCGCAGACGGCGCAGAAGATTCTTTTGTACTTAAGTGTTTTCATTCAGTTGTTCAGGTTCTTTCTGAGCGAGAAAACGCTCGCGAGTATTCCGGAGGCGATCCCGATGACGGCAAACGCCGGCAGCAGCAGCCAGACGGCGGATCCGAAGGGTATGACCTCGATTATCTGAAGATCGGCAGTAAGACGTGAGACGACGTATTTGTAGGCGATCGCTATCAGTCCGAAAGCGAGTCCTGCGGACAGTGTGCCGATTAACGCTCCTTCGATTATGAACGGGGAAATGATGAATCCTTTGGTGGCGCCGATGTACCTCATAACGTCGATCTCGTTTTTCCTTCCGTGAACGGCAAGCTTTATCGTATTGAAAATAACGAAAATGCTGACCGCGAAAAGAAGCACGAAGAACCAGAGAAAGACGGCGCTGATTCCTTTTTTGAAGTTTTCAACCTTGACGGCGTAGTCGAGGCGGTTGTTTATCCTCGTGACTCCGGGAATCATACGGAGTGAGTATTCCAGCTCGTAAACCTTCGAGGTGTCGGAATAGGTGACCACGAAGGAATCGGAAAGAGGATTGTCTCCGTTTTCGCGGATCTCGTCGAAAAGATCGGCGTATTCGGAGTAGGTTTTTTTCAGTGACTCGAGTCCCTCGTCCTTCGATACGTATTCGACGTAGCTGACGTTGTCGAGGGCTTTTATGTCGTCGCAGATATCGTCGACTCTGTCGCGGTCGAGCGAGGCGTCGACGAATACGACTATTTCGTTCAGAAGCCCGAGCCGGCCGATATTCACGTTGATATTCCGTATCAGAAGTCCGAACGCTCCGAGAAGAGCGAGACAGGACGTAAGCACGAGCACCGACGCAACCGTCATCACGCCGTGCCTTTTCATTCCGCGGAAAGCCTCGGCGACGAAGAAGAAGGGGTTGTATACCGGGCGTCCGGTTTTTTCGCGGCTGTCGCTCATCACGCACCCCTCCCGTCCGCGGCGGGACGGTCGGAGACTATCCTGCCCTCGTCGATGGTTATCACGCGCTGCCCGAAGGAGTCGACCATCGCCTTTTCGTGAGTGACGACGATGACCGTTTTCCCCAGCTGCTTTATCCTGAGCAGAAGGTTCATTATGGTCAGACTCATTTCGGGATCGACGTTGCCGGTCGGCTCGTCGGCGATGATTATATCGGGATTGTTGGCAATGGCCCTGGCAAGCGCGACGCGCTGTTTTTCGCCGCCCGACAGTTCGTTGGGGAAGTGCGTCGCCTTGTCCTCCATCTCAACCGTGCGGAGCAGCATCGGAACGCGTTTTTTTATTTCGCGCGGGTGGATCCCGGCGACTCTCATGGCGAAGGCGACGTTTTCGTAAGCCGTTCTGTCGGGAAAGAGCCGGAAATCCTGGAAAACCATTCCGATGCTCCGCCGGTAAACGGGGACGGCTCTTTCCGAAAGAGCGGTGATGTCGGTGCCGTTGACGAATATTTCGCCCGAATCGATTTTTTCCTCGCGCAGAAGAACTTTCGTCATAGTCGTTTTGCCGGCGCCAGAACGTCCGACAACGAAGACGAATTCTCCGTCGTCAATCGAGAAGGACACCTCGTCGAGTGCCGTCACGTCGGCATATTCTTTTCTGACATTGAAAAACTCTATCATCTGAAATGCAACCTTTACCGGTCGTTTTGCCTGTATTCGAGATATCTTTTTATCATCAGCCCTACGCGGAAACCGATCGCGCTGTCGAAATCGCGCAGATCGAGCCCCGTCAGCTTGCGTATTTTTTCAAGCCTGTACACCAGCGTGTTGCGGTGTATGAACAGCTTGCGGGAGGTTTCCGACACGTTCAGACTGTTTTCGAAAAAGCACTGGACCGTCTGAAGTATTTCGGGGTCGAGAGAATCGATGCTTCCGCCGGTGAATATCTCGTCGAGGTATTCGCGGCAGAGGGATGCCGGCATCATATAAATCAGCCGCGACAGACCGAGACTGTCGAAAAACACCGTCCCGCTCCGTTCACCGAACATGTCGCAGATCTCCAGAGAGGTCATCGCCTCCCGGTATGCGGCGGGCAGGCCGGACGCGCCGCAAGCGACGCGCGAGACGCCGACGGTCACGCTCGAGAACAGTTCGGTTCCGAAGGTCCCTGTGATGCCCGCCGCGATCTCGCGCCGCTGATCGCGGTCCTGATCTCGCTTCAGCAGCTTGCAGAGCAGGGCGTCTCTTCTTCCGGAACGGAAAACGAAGTCGCGCTGCCTGTCGGGGAAAAGATTGAGCAGGATCTCCTCGGCGTGAGCGGGATCGCCCTCCTCGGGGAGACGGATCACGAAAACGGCACGGAGGTCGTCCGGACTGAAATGCAGGTCGCGCTCGCGCTGACGTATTTCTTCGGGGAGCATATTGTCGAAAATCACGCCGCGTATAAAAGAGCTTCGGTCGTATTTGTCGTCGTAAAGTTTTCGCGCGCTGCCGAGAGCGACCGAAAGGATGGAAGCGGCGGTTTTCGCCGTCTCATCCGTCCCTTCCGAATAAACGAAATATTGGGCCGGCTGTCCGGGCAGCGGCATGAATGTGCAGCCGTCGGAGATAAAACCGGATGATCCGGATCCGGCCGAGAGAGCTTCGAAACCGTCGAAACGTCTTTCGGATCCCGAAGGATCGGTGGTCGCGACGGTGCGGCCGTTTTCATCGGCAACGCCGACAAAGCGCGTCGTGCGTTCTCTGAACTGGTTCAGCTGATTCTGAAAAAATCTGTTAGTCATATCGTTGTCATCCTGTCAGGGGACAGTTCGTATTTTGCCGAAAGGACCGCGAGCACGAAGGGGGCGGCGCTTTCGGTGCGGAGGATCCTCTCTCCGAGTCCGACCGGGACGAGACCTTTCCGCGAAGCTTCCTCCGCTTCTTCGGGCGAGAAACCGCCCTCGGGGCCTATTACTATCGAAACGCGCTCCGGGATGCGGTCGGGAAGAGCGGCGGGGAGCAGCGTCTTCTTTTCGTTCTCGTAGCAGAAAACGGCAAGATCCGCGTCCGCCGCCTCGTCAAGCATCCGGGAAAAGGATACCGCGCCGCGGACTTCGGGCACGATGCCGCGCCCGCACTGCTTCGCGGCTTCGAGGGCTATCCTCGAATACCGCGCGTCCCGCGAGGAACGGTCCCGGGAAGCTCTGACTATGCAGCGCGAGCATTCGAAGGGTACTATCCCGTACGCGCCGTATTCCACCGATTTCTGCACGGCGGTTTCGAACCGGTCGCCTTTGACGAGCGCCTGGAAAACTGTCGCGCGGTAGGGCGGCTCGGACGCCGACAGGCGCTCGGAGACGACGGTGCACGCGACAGTCTCGTCGCGTATGACGTCGAGGCGGCACTCGTATTCGCGTCCGGCTCCGTCGCAGACGGTCACCGTTTCGCCGGCGGCCATGCGAAGCGAACGCGCGATATGGCGGGCGTCTTCTCCGGTTATAAACGCGCGTCCGTCCGCGACGGCGGACGGAGGGACGAAAAACCTCGGCATTTTTTATTTCAGCATTTCCCGGACGGGAGAACCGTCGGTACCGGGCATTTCGATTCCGAGGACGGCGGCGTAGGTCGGGGCTTCGTCCACCGTCGGACGTCTGTCGATGCGGACGCCCTCGGCGATATCCGGACCGAATCCGAAGAAGAAAGGCTGCGGTCCTTTGTCGGGATTGTGCCCGTGGGTGGCTCTTCCGAAACGGTAGTCGGTGAGGTCAAGCTGTTTTACCATCGGACGGTTCCAGTCCTCGGCGAAGGAGGTGTAGCCGTCGCCTTCGATGACGAAGGAGAAGTCTCCGGCGAGATGCTCTTCCTTTGCGGCTTCTTCCGCAGTATAAACGCGGCTGATTCCGTATACTCCCTCGTCGCGCATGAATTTCAGCAGGTCGTAGGTTTTCCGCCATGTTTCCTCGTCGGCGGGATCGCGAAGGGCGATCTGAGCCGAAAGTCCGGTCGAATGGCAGTAGGCCTTCCAGGATTTCAGCGTTCCGTCGGGATTCTTTTCGATCAGTCCGTGATCGGCAAACACGACGTTCGGTTTGACGTTGCGGACTATTTCGAGCTGACCGTGATCGCTGGTCAGGAAAAAGTCGGTGTCGTCGTAAACGCCCGCCTCCTTCGCGGCGTCGATAAGATCAAACAGCCAGCGTTCGGTGTCGTCGCAGGAGGATCTGACGAGGTCGTTGAAAAGCCCCGAACGGTGGCGGAAGGAATCGAGGTCACCGGTGTGTATCATGAGAAGGTCGGGCCTGTACTGCCGGATCATCTCGCAGGCGACCTTTATGAGAAACTCGTCGGTGCCCGGATGGCTGCGGATCTTGATCCCTCCTATGAAGGGCTTTACGCACTTTTCCCAGACGTCGGCCGTCGTTCCGGCACGCAAAAAACAGGCCTCGTTGGTGTCGCTTTCCGACTGCGGCCAGTATTCCGGCAGGTTGTAGTCTATGTATTTGTGGTTGCCCGTTACGGGCCAGAAAACGCAGGCGGTGGTAAGACCGGCGCGCTTTGCGGCGGTAAAGATATCCGGGCATTTTATCGCGTCGGCAAACCAGTTCCAGGGGACGTTTTTCAGCTGTCCCGGGCGGAACTCCGAGTTGTTCGTCACTCCGTGGCGCGCCGGATAGCAACCGGTGGACATAGAGGTGTGGCAGGGGTAGGTGACCGACGGATAAATCGTCCGCGTTCTTTCGACGAGAGCGCCGCGCGCGATGAGATCGGCGAACCTTCCGCCTTTTGAAACGAGATATTCGATATCTTCATACACCATCGCGTCGCAGGAGAAGACGACGGCTTTGCGCTTTTTTCCGGACATTCGGTTCACCCGTCAGATGCAGAGAGCGTCGGCGAGAGCGACAAGCTCGGCCGCTTCTTTCGCTCTCTCTTCGCAGATCTCCTTCATTCCGGCGATCTGTTCTTCGGTGAATCCGTCGAGATCGCCTTCTTTAAGCTTGCCCTTGTACATCTTGTCGGTCATGAGAGCGTATCTGATCTCCATCGAAACCAGTTTTCCGTTGCGCTCGAGAACGACCCTGTCGCTTTCTCCGCGCAGCAGCATATCGACGGCGAAGGCGCCCATGCGGGTCGCCGTATCCCTGTCCCTGAGAGTGGGGGCGCCGCCTCTGAAAACGTGGGCGAGACGGCAGAAGCGGGCGTCGTGCTTAATTTCTCCGGCTTTGCAGAGGGCGTTCAGTTTGTCGGTCAGATATTCGCCGAACGCCTTGCCGTTCTTTTCGGCGACTCCCTCGGATACCGAGACGAGAAGGCTCCTCTTTCCCGCCGCCTCGGCTTCCTTGATCCTTGCGACCAGCGCGTCCTCGTCAAAGGGGACCTCGGGGATGGCGATGCCCACGGCTCCGGCGGCAAGACCGCTGCGCAGAGCGATGTCTCCGCATCCGCGTCCCATGCATTCGAGAACGTTGATACGGTTGTGGGACTGACAGGTGTCGCGCAGACTGTCGAAGGCCTCGGTGGCGCGGTTCATCGCCGTATCGAAGCCGATCGTATAGTCGGAAGCGGTGATATCGTTGTCGATCGTCCCGGGGACTCCGACGGTGGGTATTCCGCGGACGGAAAGATCGGTGGCCCCGCGGAAGGTGCCGTCCCCGCCGATGGCGATAACGGCGTCTATCTTGTATTTGCGGCAGGTGGCTATCGCCTTCTGCATTCCTTCTTCGTATCTGAACTCGTCGCAGCGGTCGGTCCAGATGATCGTTCCGCCGAGAGGTTCGATGTTGGCGACGTCGGTGGCTTTCAGTTTTTTGACGACGTCGTGAACGAGTCCGTAATACCCGCCCATCGAGGCGTAAACTTCGACTCCGGCGTCGAGAGCGCGGCGCGTGACGGCGCGTACGGCGCTGTTCATTCCCTGAGCGTCCCCTCCCGAAGTGAGGACTGCGATTCTTCTGATCTTCTTTTTCATTTTATTGGCCTTTCAAGAATATGGATACACGTTATTTGTTTTTCAGCGCGGCGATCCCCAGACCGAACGCCTGAGTGCATGAGCTGTACCTGATGTACGCGCGGGAGCGGAGAGGCGACATCGAGAGTTTTTTGACGGTTTCGCCTTTTTCGGTGGAAACCGCGACGAAAACGGTCCCGACCGGTTTTTCGGGAGTTCCGCCTCCCGGACCGGCGATCCCGGTGGTGGCGAGTCCCATCGAAGCGCCGAGAGCAAGTCGCGCGCCCCGCGCCATTTCGGCGGCGGTCTCGGCGGAGACTGCCCCGTGAGCGGCGAGCGTTTCGGGCGACACCCCGACGAGCCCGATCTTGGCTGAGTTTGCGTAGGTGACGCAGCAGCCGAGGAAGACGTCCGAGCATCCCGGAAGAGCCGTCACTCTCTCGGCGAGCATTCCTCCCGTGCAGGATTCGGCGGCGGCAAGCGTCATCCCCCTTTCGCGGAGGAGTCCGACGAGGGCGTTTTCGGTCGATCCCGCGTCTATTCCGTAAATATACTTTCCGACCTCGGTGGCTTTGACCTTTTCGATCATCCCGAGGCAGAGGGCGTCGGCCTCGGCTCGGTTGGCGGCTCTCGCGCTGACGCGCAGCCGGACCTCTCCGTCCTTTGCGTATGGGGCGAGGGTCGGGTTGGTTCCCGAAGTCATCAGATCCCGAAGTATTTCCTCGGCAGCCGATTCGCCGAGATTGATCACGTGCACGTTGTGGGAGACGATTATCCCGTCGGTCCTCGGGCGCAGATAGTCCTCCACCTTTTCGTACCAGAGGGGCTCGATCTCGACAGGCGGTCCCGGAAGAAGAACGGCGGTTTTTCCGTCTTTTTCGACGGCAAGTCCCGGAGCCGTGCCGTTGTCGTTGTCGAATATCACGGCGCCGGCCGGGACAAGCGCCTGCTTGCGGTTGTTTTCGGGCATCGGTCTGCCGACGTCGGCAAAATAGCGTTCTATGCGGGAGAGGGTGTTTTTGTCCTCGTAAAGCGGGAGAGAGAAGAATTCAGCGACCGTTTCCTTGGTGAGATCGTCGCAGGTAGGACCGAGACCTCCCGAGAGGAATACCGCGTCGCAGCGCGAAAAGGCGTCCGCGAGAGCGTCTTTGATGCGGAGAGGATTGTCTCCGACCACGTGCTGACGGTAAACTGGTATGCCGAGTTCGGCAAGCCGCTGCGCCATGAAGGATGCGTTGGTGTTAATGATATCTCCGAGAAGTATCTCGGTTCCCACGCAGATTATCTCGGACGATCCGATTTTTTTCATTTTTCCGCCTTTTTTTCCGGCTTTTCGCCATCATAATATATTATTATATTATTTTTTTATCGTAGTGTCAAGAAAATTAATTTTATTTGACATTTTCCGCCGTTAGTGGTATAATTTTACGGACAGTTCTTTTGCTCAGGGAATCACCGAATCCGAAAGAAAGGAGAGCGCCGTAATGAAAAACCGAATAAGCGTCCTTTGGCGTACCGTTTTGTTCGCCGCGGCGGCGTCTCTGTTTCTTTCCGTTTTTGCCGGGTGCGGACGGACGGCGGACGGCGGAGCGAATCAACCGGATACCGACCTTGCCGAGGTCACCGCCGGAACGACGGAGCCGGAAGAAACCGGGTCCGCGCCCGTTTCCGAAGCGGTTGAAACCCTTGAAAAACCAGTGGATACCGATTCTCCCGAAACGACGGCCGAGGTCGCCGCGACCGTTCAGATACCCGGGACGGCGGCAACGATAAACGATCCTCCCGAGACGCCGAGGATGCTGATCAATATGATCAGATATCCGGGGATCGACGAGCAGGCGTTTTCCGCTGGAGAGGACGGAGGGCTCGTTCTTTCTGATTCCGGCGAAAAGGCCGATCCCGGATTTGATCTCCGGATGACCGAGGCCACCGATATACTTGAAAAGATTTCTTCCGACGTAAAATCCGGATCTCTGGAATACGACGTGATAATCGCTCCTCCCGCCGGCGACCTTTCGCTGCTTTTGTGCGAGGGCATGCTGCAGGATCTTTCCGAAACCGGCATCGGAATCTCCGTTGATTCTCCTTACGTCAATTCGGGTATTACGCGCGATCTCACGGTCGGAGGAAGACTCTATCTTCTCTCGTCGACGTTGACGACATCCGACATCAGCGCTACCTGGATACTCGACCTCCCGGACGGTTTTCCGGACGCCGGCCTCCTTTATTCGGCGGCGATTTCCGGAGAACTGAGTTATTCGAAATTCGTTGAGATCCTCGCGGGGGCGGGCGTGAGTTTTTCCGGTGAGCAGTCGGGAAGCGCGCTCTTTACCGCTTTCGGCGGCCGGATTCTTTCGCTGTCCGGACAGGAAGGTACCGTCAGACTGTTCGACACCGCTTCGGCGTCGGCGTACGGCCTTGCCCTTGATTTTCTTAAGTTTTCCTCTCCCGTGGAAGGACTCCCGACAGTCTGCAAAGCCGGGAGCGCATCCGGCGGAACACGTCTTCCGCTGCCTTATATCGACGCCGCGACCGGTCATATTTCACCGGTTGACCCGACCTGTTTCAACGTGATCGCGGCGCCCGGCGGAGTAATTCACGGACACAGACTTGCCGAGGCCCTCGGTCTGTTCGGCGAAGCTTCTTCCGAAGCCCGGTCGAAGTCGGCGCTGGAGCTTCTTGCGCCGTCCGGTTCGGAAGACGGGACGGGTGCCGCAGAGATCATCCTGTCGACTCAGGCGGTTGAAGCGGGATCTGTCTTCGGATGGGGCGGACTCGATTCGACGGTTTCCTCCGGACTTAGCTCGGGACGTTCTCTTTCGGCAGTCGGTTCGGCGCGCGACGTATCCGACAGGGTCAACGCCGCAAAAGCCGCCGCATCTATCGTAATGTCCAGAAACGGCTATTGATTTAACTGAACGCACAAATCCCCGTGCCGCCGGCATATGCCGGCGGCACGGGGATTTGTTATGTTATTATAATGTTGACGCATTCTTTACGTCCGGCGTATATCCGTTCCGCCGGATCTCATGCCGGACACGGACGGTGTACCGGCTCCGTATCCTCTTTCGTATCGAAAGAACTGTCCGGCCTCCGCGTTCCGTATGCCGCCGGCGTACGGTACCCGCTTCGTTCCGTGCCGTATCGCTTCGCGACGGCGCTCGTTTTTTTCCCGGTTACCGGGATCTGAGGTATTTTTCGTATCCGTCTCCGATAAGTTTTTCGAAAAAGGGCGCGACGAGCTTCATTCCTTCTTTGTTAAGGTGACTCTGGTCCTGCGAGGATATGCAGTATTTCGCCCTGAACAGGGTGCTCGTCATAAAGGCGGGGACGACCGACGTGTCGCAGGCTCTGACCGCCATGGCATAAGGGTATCCCGACGCGACTTCGCAGAAGGCCTCGGCGTACGCCGTCGAAGCCAGTCCCAGTGAGTTTGTTTTTCCGTAATCCCAGCTGGATATGCATACTATAAAGGCGTCGGGGTATTTTTCGTGGAGCTGCCCGATACAGGAGGCGACGGCTCCGCGGAAGGTTTTCGTGTCACGGCTGCCGGGATCTCCGAGCGGCACCGAGTGGTTCCAGTCGTTGGCTCCGCCTTCGAAGAGGACGATATCGGGTTTTCCGGCTTTCATATCCGATATGCGGCGGCACATCGGGGTGTTCGTCGTGATATAATCGGAAACGGTGCTTCCGCCGCGTCCGTAGTTTTCAAAGGTCTGACCGTGTTTTGTCGCCAGGAGCGCCGGCCAGACGTCTTTTTTCGGGTCCAGTCCCTCGCCGGCGAAATAGCTGTCGCCTATCGCGTATACCGTCAGCCCCCGCAGAGCCGTGCCGACGTATTCCGGCGCTTCGGGTATGGCGGGCATCTTTTCGTCCGACGTGAAGCGGTACAGCTCGCCGGCCGGGATCAGCGTCAGGTTTTTCGCGATATAATCCGACAAAAACCGGTATACCGCCTTTGCCGTCATATCCGGCGTGCCGCCGATAAGATAAATCCTATCCGATCCGGCAGTCACGACACAGTCGAGAGGCCCGAGGGAGGAATATATTTCCGAACAGCCGGGACGGTTTGCGTTGCCGATAACGATTTCCGCGACTCCGTCGCCGCGGTCCCCTCCGGCGTCGGTGACGGTGGTGAATTCCAGTCCCTGCACCGACCGCAGGCGCGTCATAAACGCCGACATAACCGAGGAAAGCTGAGTGCTTGTCTCACCGGCGGCGGTGACGACCCGGAAAGGAGCCGCCGCAAGATCGACCGTATTGTCTTCGGGGGCCTCTGTTTCTTCCGCCGTCGTTTCCACGTCAGCGGACCGGGCGTCAGTAGCTGCCTCCGTCGGGGCGTCTTCCTGCT